>JBCBCH010000008.1:0-17832 GCA_038530835.1 Bacteroidota bacterium
CCGAAACCTCAAGCTCACGGGCAATGTCTTTTAAAGTAATTTTTGATTTTAACAACGTCCCAGGTTAATTTAATGTAATCAAGACGGGAAATTAGAGATTTGCATTCAAAACTCAACCCTGCATTATTCATTTAACAGATGAAATCCTTCGCAAGTACTGCATTTATTGCGTCTTGTTAATTTTTCCTAAAGATAATTATAGTATATTAGCCAAGCTATTGCGATTCTGGTGAAATAGTACGGTAAATTTTGAGATATAACAAAATATTATGCTTCTGATTTATTGACCCCACATCCCTTGAAACTTATTAACACGAAACCGTTTTCGTAAAATAGTGAAGATTGCTTAAATTTTGATTAACATTTTTTTTATATATGTTTAACACTTGAATTGAAATTAACTAAACTTAAAATTAATTATCTATGAAGATTACGCTACTAAAAAGTTTTTTGCTGCTTGGAGCATTTGTGTGTTTCGGCGTGGCAAAGGCTCAAACGGTTTCGGGAACGGTCTCTGACTCCAATGGTCCCCTGCCCGGAGCTAGTGTTGTCATCAAAGGTACTTCCAATGGTACACAAACAGATTTTGATGGTAATTACACACTAAACAATGTAACGGACGGCTCAGTAATGGTATTCAGTTATATCGGTTATGCATCCCAAGAGATTGCCTACACCGGTCAAACTACATTAAATGTGACGCTACAAGAAGATGCTCAAGCTCTGGATGAGGTTGTGATTATCGGTTATGGTCAAACGACAGTTAAAGATGCAACGGGTGCAGTGGCTTCGGTTAGTTCTGAGGACTTCAACGGTGGGGTAATTGCCTCACCAGAACAGTTGATCCAAGGTAAAACGGCTGGGGTCCAAATCACAGAATCCAGTGGTGCTCCCGGTGATGGGATTACCGTAAGAATTAGGGGAGCAAACTCCATTCGATCTAACAACAACCCACTTTTCGTGGTTGATGGGGTGCCACTATCTGGAGTTAACACTTCTCCAAGTTCTGGTGATACTGGGTTGGGAACTTCTTCAGGTTCAAACCCATTGACTTTCTTGAATCCCAATGACATTGAAAGTATTAGTGTTCTGAAAGATGCCTCTGCAACAGCCATTTATGGTTCTAGAGGTGCTAATGGAGTTGTTATTATTACCACTAAAAGCGGAAGAGCAAGTTCTGGAGGACGTTTTGAATTCACCTCAAATTTGAGTATATCGACACCAGCCGATAGCTACGATTTATTAAATCGAGAGCAATTCCTTTCGGCGGTAGACCAATTTGGCGGAAATGCTAGTGACCAAGATTTTGGAAACAATACAGATTGGCAAGAATTTGTGACAAGAACGGTTGCTTCTCAAAACCAGAATCTTTCCTATTCCCATAACTACGGCAAAGGAAATGTAAGAGCTACTTTTGGTTACGGCAAGCAATTTGGGGTGATTGAGAACTCTGATTTGGAAAGAATTACTGGTAGAATCAATGCCACTCATAGATTTTTGGATGACAAGCTTACTGTGAATTTTCAAGGTTCTATTTCTCGTGTAAACGAGCAAAGAGCACCACTTAGTGGTAGTGCCGGATTTAACGGGGATATCTTGGGTGCTGCATATTCTGCCAACCCTACTTGGCCAACAAATCCTGATTTTGCAGCTGTAGGTGGTCTTCTTAGTCCCGCAACTTTATTGGAGCGTACCAGAACGACCAGTAATGTAGATAGAGTGCTACTCAACGGTTCCGTTGATTATAAATTCACACCTGAGTTAACGGGTAAAGTAAATTTTGGTTACGATAAGTCAGATGGTACTACACTTAATGTATCTTCTCCCGATGCTATCAATGTTGGTAGAAATGTACAAGGAAATGGTCGTGCAAATTTCAATACTTTGGCATTGGAGAACAGATTATTGGAAGCAACCTTGAACTATCGTAAAGAATTCGGGAACTCCTACATTGACGCTTTGGTTGGTTATTCCTATCAAGATTTTGGAAACACCGGAAGAAATGTTGAAGGATTTGGTTTTAATACTAATGATTTGAATGGCATGGAACAAGCTTTGATAAGCTCTGCAGAAGGGGTTCAATCTGAAATTGAGGGGTCGTTTCAGCAGTACGGATATGATGCTCGTTCAGAAGATTTAGTAGTGAGTCGTCTTTTTCCAGAAGTATCGACAGACAGAGTTTCTACGACTTCGCAACGTTCAGTTCGAGCTCTCGCTGCTGACACCTTCGATAACACTGATGAATTACAGTCTTTCTTCGCAAGGGTTAACTATACTTTAGCTGATAAATATTTGTTTACTGCGACGTTCAGAGCGGACGGTTCTTCTCGATTTGGTGGTGATAACCAATATGGTTATTTCCCTTCTGGTGCGTTTGCTTGGAAAATTAGTGAAGAAGATTTCATGGGAGACACTTTTTCTACCTTAAAGCTTAGATTAGGTGCTGGTATTACAGGTAATCAAGATGGTCTTACATTCGCTCAATTCGTGCAAAGAGACCGATTTGCCGCTCCTTCCATTAATGATGATGGAGAATTTAATCCTCCTGGAACTAATCCTGTATCTTTCGCAAATGATGCATTAAAATGGGAGGAAACTTTCGATGTAAACATAGGTTTTGACTATGGTTTCAACGACGATAAAATATCTGGAAGTATCAATGTGTATAGAAGAGAGACTACCGACTTATTATTAAATCGTGATGCTGCCCAGCCTTCTCCTCAACCTTTCTTTTTTGAAAATATTGATGCTACTTTGGTTAACCAAGGTATTGAATTCGATATTAACGTAGAATGGTTGCAATCCGAAGATGTGAGCTTTAGTACAGCGTTCAACATAGCCTACAACGAAAATGAACTAGAAGATTTTGATGGAATCTTAAATGCCGGTACGATTAGAGGTCAGGGTTTATCACAAGCATTTGCCCAAAGATTGACAGGTGGACGTCCACTTTTCTCCTATTTCTTAAGAGAATTTGGAGGATTTGATGAAGATGGATTACCCATTGGGGATGTTCAAGATTTCGTTGGTGAAGATGCGCTTCCCGATGTAATTGCTGGTCTATCCCTCAACTTCGCTTATAAAAATTGGGATGCCTCTGCTTATTTGAATGGACAATTTGGTTTCTCAGTGTACAACAACACTGCAAATGCATTCTTTACTGCAGGTTCGATAGGTAATGCGAGAAACGTCACTCAGGATGTGGTAAATAGTGGTGAAAGTCCAGCGGCTTCTGCTCCGGTATCGACACGATTCTTGGAGAGTGGCGACTTTGTGCGACTCCAAAACGCAACCATTGGGTACAATGTGCCTCTTAGTGGAGACGGAGCTTTAAAAAGTCTACGTTTGTCGCTTAATGGCCAAAACCTTTTCTTAATTACAGATTATAGTGGTCTTGACCCAGAAATCAGCGTGCAACCAGGGCAATCCAACGGCAACCCTGCGGGTGATTTGTTGAACGGTATTCCTACTGCGGGTATTGATTATACTGCGTTTCCAAGACCTAGAACCGTAACCTTTGGCTTAAATGCAACTTTTTAAATAAAAAAAATTGAAGACAATGAAAAGAAATCGTTTAACACAATTAGCACTGCTAGCCATGGGGATAGCGGTGACCTCCTGTACCGACCTTGAAGTTGAAGGTAGTGATTCAATTATTAGGCAAGGTGTAGGGGAAGAGTTTACGGGCGTTAGTGACCCTACAACTGCTGTAGAAGGGCTCTTCAATGACATGGAAGGCTTTCATGACGACCAAGACAACTTTTTTGCCTTACAAGAAGTTTCAACGGATGAACAGCTCGTCCCAACCCGAGGAACGGATTGGGGTGACAATGGTATCTGGAGAGTATTACACAACCACACATGGGATGCTTCCCACCAGTATCTTCTGAATACTTGGAATAATTTTAACCAATCTGTTTTTAGATCTTCAGAAGTTATCGACCCAAGAAGTGCAGCGTCCACAGAACAAGTCGGACAAGCTCAATTTGTTCGTGCGTATAGTATGTGGGTAATTATGGATTTGTTTGGTAGCGTTCCTTTCCGTGGTGTTGATGAAGGCCCAGAAATCAATCCAAGTGTTTTGAGTAGAACCGAAGCATTAGATTTTGTAATTTCCGATTTGGAAGCAGCTATTTCAGCTCTGCCCACTGTAACTGGGGGCAGCGGAGATGCACATCAAACTGCCTCAAAGGCAACTGCAAGATTTTTACTTGCAAGAGTACTGCTAAACAAGCACATTTACAATGGTAGTGGTACTCCTGACACGGCAGATATGACCAGAGTTATTTCTTTGGTTGACGAAATTGAAGCGGATGGCTTTGCCTTGCAAGCTGGATACTTCGATATTTTCCGTGATTCAGCAGATACAGAAACTATCTGGTGGTTGGAAACTTCTGTGGGTAACCGTATTTTCAATGGGCTACACTATAACTCCACCGAGTTAGGTGGAGGTGGCTGGAATGGTTTTAGTACGCTATCTGAGTTCTATGATATGTTTGAAGGGGATGCTAATAGCAACCGTGGGGATATTGATGGTTCCCGCTTAGATGGACAAGAAGAACGTAGAGGGTTTGTTCCTTCTGCTGGAGTTGCATTCACAGGAGCTGAGGGTACCCAAGACGAAAACGAGGATGGTTTCGAAGACGGTTCTAACGTTGGTCTTGGATTCTTGATAGGCCAGCAATTCAACGGTAATGGAACAGAAATTAAGGATAGACCTGGTAATAATTTGGAATTTACCAGAGATTTTCCCGGATTGGTAGGTAACAATGAGCGTACCGGTATTCGTGTTCAAAAGTACGCTGCCCGCTACGGAGCATTTAACAACCATCAAATTATCTTTAGATTTGCTGACGCTCACTTGATGCGTGCTGAAGCGCGCCTTCGTTCAGGAGGTGATGCTACCGCAGAAATCAATGCCTTGCGTACCATTAGAAGTGCATCTCCTTTAGGTGCAGTTTCTGAGGCTGATATTTTAGCTGAACGTGGTCGTGAGCTTTATGTAGAATTTGTGAGAAGACCGGACATGATTCGTTTTGGTCAATATACTAGAGATTGGGAATTCAAAGATGCTGGTTCAGTAGGAGATGCAAACAAAGAGTTGTATCCAATTCCAGCGGTCGCATTACTTTCCAATCCCAACTTGCAACAAAACCCTGGTTACTAAGTTTTAGTTTAAGCATACGTTTATCGAAAAGTCCGCCATTAGGCGGACTTTTTACTTTTGGATACATTTCATTCCTTCATTAAGGCATTCTTCACCTGATTGTTTGTGCATATCTCAATTCCTTGGATTTAACCAACAACTGAAAGAATCTTCATATTGGCAACCAAGTTGTCCGTAGTCTTTATCATACAAATAGTCAAAGAAGCTCCTTTACCGCAACACCAATCCCAATAACGTCTGTTTATAGCATTAAGCTTAATCCGTAACGAAAACCATACATGACATGACCGAAGTAAAAACCCGGTAGTATTCGATACGATTCTTCCGTTTACCTAAATATGTATCACCAATGCTATAAGAACCCTGCCTTAAGCTCTCCAATATTCAAACACACATCAATCAAATACTGCTGTATTGCCTGCCCACCTAATGAAGAAAGGACTTTATCTCTCGATAAAGTCCTTTCTTAGTATGTATTAAAGTTCTTTCTTATTATCGGAACACCCACCACATAACCAAAACGACAGCTATAATACCCAAGGTCATCCAGAGTTCCTTATTGAAACCGGTAGGTTTTTCCTCCCTTGTCTTTTCCTTATTCCCATACTGATAAGTCAAGGTGGGGTCTAACTCTTTCGAGGAGGATTGCGTGCTCAAACTAACCACAACCAATATCACAATGCTTACAACGAACAGGAAGATTGCATAATGCAAGAAATTCATGGTTATCAAAGTACCAAGGAGTGAGGTTTCCGAAATGGCCAAACCACCTTCCTGACTCATGAATTCCAACACCAATCGCCCTATCCCTAATACAAAACCGGTCCAAAGGGCAGCCAAGGCACCCTTCCCATTGATTTTCTTATAGAATATCCCTAACAAGAACGCTGCAGCAATCGGTGGAGAAATATAAGCCTGCACGCTTTGCAGGTATTTGTAGATTCCGCCACCTTCGGTCAATTTGCGCATGAAAGGAATCCATGCCAAACCAACCAAAACCAAAAGAATGGTGGCCAAACGGCCAACCATCACCAACTCCTTTTCTGAGGCTTTGGGTTTCCATTGTTTGTAGAAATCAAAGGTGAATAAGGTAGAGGTACTATTAAACACACTGGACAAAGAGCTCATTAGGGCAGCCAAAAATCCTGCTACGACCAAACCTTTGAATCCTGTGGGGAGTACTCTCAGTATCAAAGCGGGCAAGGCCGCATCGGTAGTAGTTTTAGTTTCTCCTGTAATCGGATTGGTAACGGTAAACATATCTGGAAATTCGGTTACCGAAAGGGCATAAGCCACAATCCCTGGTATTACAAAGATGAAAAGCGGCAACAACTTCAAAAAGGCACCGAAAATGGTTCCTTGCTTCGCCACTTTGATGTTTTTCGCAGAAAGCACGCGTTGTACGATAAACTGGTCTGTACACCAATACCAAATTCCCAGTATCGGAGCTCCCAATAGCACCCCAGTCCATGGATATTCTTTATTTCGCCAGAGGCTCATAAAGGTATCCGGTTCCGGAGCATTGTCTTGTATGGCCAACATCACATTTTCCCATCCCCCGATGGCTTGAAGTCCAAAATATGTGGCGGCAGCACCTCCCAGAATAAAAATCATGGACTGCACCATATCGGTATAAATTACTGCTTTCAAACCACCGAATACCGTGTAGATTCCCGTAGCAATTACCGTTACGATAGCACCGGTCCAAAACGGAATTCCAAGCAACACTTCAAATACCAATGCCCCAGCAAAAATCGTAAAAGATATTTTCGTGAGAACGTACGAGATTATTGAAATCACAGAAAGGTAAACCCGCGAGCCTTTGTTGTATCGTTTTTCCAAAAACTCCGGCATCGTAAATACCCCGCTTTTAATATAGAATGGGACGAATACCCATCCCAAAAGAAGAAGGATAAGCGCTGCCAAAATTTCAAACTGTGCTTCCGGAAAGGCTCCCCTTGCCCCAGAACCTGAAAGGCCAATGAGGTGTTCAGAACCAATATTACTGGCAAACAAGGATGCTCCAATAGCAAACCATCCTAAATTCCGTCCGCCCAAAAAATAATCCTTGCTACTGGAGCCGCTGCGTTCTTTAACGGTAACGAACCAAGCGATTCCAAAAACCAATAAAAAATAGAGCGCGATGACTACAAAATCGAAGGTGCTAAGATTTCCCATAAAATTGAGTTAGGTCAGTTGATAGTTTGCAATTTAATGAATTTTGCATATCCCTGCATCACCTCCAAAAAAGGGCGTGTCAATCGCCATCCCATTACTGACTTTAACTTTCAACTTCCTCTGAGTTTACTTAAATTGCCGGCTTATTTGATATTGTGAAAAAGTCTATTGCAGCCTTGCTTTTTTTGCTCATGATTACCTCCTGTTCGGAGGAGCAAACGCTTTTTCGCGAGGTGGACGAAAATCATAGCAATATCACCTTTAACAATATCCTTACCGATACGCCCGAGCTGAATATTCTGAACTACCTCTATTATTACAATGGCGCCGGGGTAATTGCTGCTGATTTTAACAATGATGACCTGATTGACCTTTTTTTTACCGGGAACCAAGTACCTGACGCCCTGTACTTGAACAAAGGCGATTTGGTTTTTGCAGAAGTAACTGAGAAAGCGGGAATACCGCACTCCTCCTCTTGGTCCACTGGAGTCAGTTATGTGGACATCAATTCAGATGGACTCCTTGATATTTACATCTGCAAAGCAGCCGGATACCGTAATCTAAAAGGCAAGAACTTACTATATGTAAACCAAGGAGCAGATAAAAACGGTATTCCACAATTCAAGGAATCCGCGGAGGTGTACGGGCTTGACTTTTCTGGACTCAGCACTAAAGCTACTTTTTTCGATTATGATTTGGATGGGGATTTGGATATGTTCCTTATGAATCACTCGGTTCATCCTAATCGAAATTACGGCAAAGGCAATCAACGAAAAGGATACAATCCTATTTCAGGGGACGTATTGTTTCAGAATAACAACGGAAAGTTTGTAGACGTAAGTGAGGAAGCAGGCATATTTCAAGGCAAAGCCGGATACGGTCTAGGGCTCGCCATAAGTGATGTCAACCAAGATGGTTATCCAGACATTTATGTCGGAAACGATTTTTTTGAAAATGACTACCTCTACATCAATCAGCAAGATGGTACTTTCGAAGAAATCATCTCTACCCAACCTGAAAAATTGGGACACACCACGCATTTTTCCATGGGCAACACCATTGCTGACATCAATAATGATGGTTTAACCGATATCCTTTCATTGGATATGCTTCCCGAAAATTTGATAACCTATAAAACATCAGGCCTAGAATATGGCTACCCTATCTATAGGCAATATCTCAAAAATGGCTTTTCACCTCAGTACATGCAAAACACCTTTCATCTCAATCTTGATGGAAAACGATTTGCCGAGATTGGAAACCTTAGTGGCCTTTCCGCAACAGAATGGTCATGGGGCGCGTTGTCGGCAGATTTTGACCAAGATGGGTTTAAGGACATTTTTGTTTCCAACGGAATCAAAGGGGCAACCAACGATATGGACTTTATGAACTTCATCGCCAATGAAGGCATCCAAAGACGTATCGATGCAGGGATGAAAAAAACGGATTTACCGCTTGTTAATGAAATTCCTGAAAAGAAAGTGCCCAACTACTTTTTCAAAAACAACGGCAATCTCACCTTCAGCGATGTATCCGAAAAATGGATGAAGTCGACCCCAACCTTTAGCAATGGTTGTGCCTATGCTGATTTCGACAATGACGGGGATTTGGATTTGGTAATAAACCACGTGGATAAACCCGCCACGCTTTTGGAAAACACCTCAAACCAAAAAGCCGCTTTAAAACTAAAATTCGAGGGAAATGAGAAAAATCTGCTAGGTATTGGTACCACCGTTACTGTTTTTAGTGGTCGAACTATTCAACATTTCGAAAATTATCCGGACCAAGGCTACCTTTCTGCTGTTCCACCTATATTTCATGTTAGCTTGCCAACAGGTCAATCTATTGATTCCTTTCAAGTCATATGGACAGGAGGTAAAACACAAACCCTAAAGAATATAATTGCCAATTCAGAACTGGTTTTAAAACAAGCAGATGCTTCTGAGCAGCTTCCTGAACTAGTAAAAAACCAATCTCCTTTTGTAGTTAATGATAGTATTATACCCTTCCAACATAAAGAGAGCGTGTCCATAGATTTCGATGGAGAGCCTTTGATTCCTTATGCCAATTCCAATAATGGTCCTTGTCTGGCAATTGCCGATGTGAATAAAGACGGATTGGAGGACTTTTTCATGGGTGGGGCGAAAAATCAATCAGGCAGTCTATTCCTTCAAGATTCCGAAGGTTCATTTCAAAGTAGCCAACAAGCCTTGTTTGAAACTAGTAAAATCGATGAGAATACCGCTTGCGCCTTTTTTGATTTCGATAATGACGGCTGGACAGACCTATTGGTTGCCAACGGGGGAAATGAATTTAGCTCAGGAGCTCCCTTACGTCCCAAGTTGTACAAAAACCAAGGCGGGGTTCTGGAATTGATTTCTGCCATCCCACAAAATGTTGTGCTGAATACTTCTGACATTGGTGTGGGAGATTTTAATGCCGATGGATTTCAAGATATTATTCTGGTATCTGACGGGGTTACCCGTTCCTTTGGAGCTGACCCTGAACACTTTTTGCTTCTTAACGACGGAAAGGGTGGTTTTAAGGATGTGACCAAGCAGCAAATACCCGACTTATTGGAGGCAGGCAACTTAAAGGATGTTGAACTTACCGACATCGACAAAGACGGATTTTTGGACATCATTACCGTAGGCCATTGGGAAAATCCTGAAATCTACCTCAACCAAAAAGGAAAATTCGTCTTGCAAACCCCAAAAGCTTTCGGAAATACCAAAGGTTGGTGGGATGTTATCAAAGCTGCAGATTTTGACAAGGACGGAGATATTGACCTCATCGCGGGGAACTGGGGACTGAATACCAAATTCAAGGCTAGTCCTAAAGAACCCATCACCTTATATCGCAACGATTTCGATGGCAATTCCAGTGTAGAACCCCTGGTGACATATTTCCATCAAGGTACCGAAACACCTTTCGCATCCAAAGATGCCCTAGCCAAACAAATGCCTTTCTTGAACAAAAAGTTCCTTTCATATTTGGACTTTGCCAACGCCTCGATAGAAGAACTTTTCGGTAAAAAAGCTCTAAACGAAGCCACTCAAAAACAAATCTTCGAATTAAATAGCTGCTACTTTGAAAATAAAGGCGATGGAAATTTCACCATAAAACCCCTGCCGTTTCTAACCCAAGCCTCGCAAGTAAATGACATTTTGGTCGAGGATTTAAATGAAGATGGTTACCTGGATGTGTTAATTGTGGGCAATAATCACCATATTAGCACGCAGTTAGGTAGGTTAGACGCCTCACATGGTATATTTTTACAAAATGACAAAAAGGGATTCTTCTTCCATAACCACAAACAAGACCCAAGTATCGATGGGGTCGTCCAAAGCATCGGTAGTATAAACCTAAACCAGAAACTAAAATTTATCATTGGACGCAACAACGCGTCCGCATTGATGTTGAGTAAAAGACAAGGAAAATGAGCACTAGAGTTTTCGCATCAATCCTTCTGTGTTGGACCCTATTGACGTCTTGTAACGACAAAAAGGAACCATCCGAAGAGAAAAAACAAGAGCAGACACTTTTTACCCTTTTAAAACCCGAGCGCACCGGTATCGACTTTGTAAACAAGGTCGAAAACCAGAAGAATTTCAACATTTTCAAATACCGGAATTTCTACAACGGCGGTGGTGTTGCCCTAGGCGATGTAAACAACGACGGACTAGTGGACATCTACCTTACGGGAAACATGGAGCCCAACAAACTGTATTTGAACAAAGGGGATTTCAAGTTTGAGGATATTACCGAGAAAGCTGGAGTCGCTGGAAATAAACCCTGGTCTACCGGGGTGGTGATGGTAGATGTAAATGCCGATGGACTTCTCGACATTTATGTAAGCAACGCAGGAAACCTGAAAGGCAATAACCATGATAATGACCTATATATCAACAATGGGGATTTAACGTTTTCAGAAAAGGCGCATGAATACAACCTTGCCGAAACAGGGTTTTCTACGCATGCCTCTTTCTTCGACTATGACAAGGATGGGGATTTGGATGCCTATATCTTGAACAACAGCAATATCCCCGTAAGCAGCTTGGGCTACGCAGAGCAGCGTGAAGTGCGCGCACAAGATTGGGATGGTGTGCCACATATCTTTAGAGGTGTTGGCGATATGCTTTTAAGGAATGACGACGGGAAATTTGTGGATGTAAGCGAAGAAGCGGGTATTTACGGCAGTTTGATTGGGTTTGGACTTGGGGTTTTGGTGACTGATATCAACCAAGATACTTACCCGGACATTTATGTCTCCAATGACTTTTACGAAAGGGATTACCTCTACATCAACCAGAAAGACGGAACCTTTACCGAAGAAATCAAAGACTATACTTCTCACTTGAGTCTATCCGCTATGGGTATTGACATCGCCGATGTGAACAATGACGGTTTCAATGATATTTTTATCACCGACATGCTTCCTGAGCCAGAAGAACGGGTAAAATCGGTTATGGAATTTGAAGGGTACAATGTCTTCGATTTAAAACGGGACAAGGATTTTTACCAACAATACATCCAAAACACCCTTCAGCTTAACAACGGAAACGGCACCTTTTCTGAAGTAGCTTATTATAGCGGTATTGACGCTACGGACTGGAGTTGGGCCGGATTGATTTTTGATATGGACAATGATGGCTTGAAGGATATTTTTGTCACTAACGGCATCAACCATGACCTTACCGATTTGGATTTCGTGGACTTCTTTGCCAACGAAATCATCCAAAAAATGGCATTGACTGGAAGGAAAGAATCCATTGATTCCATCATCAAAAAAATGCCCATCAAACCCCAACACAATTACGCCTATCAAAACAACGGGGATATTACGTTCTCAAATGCCAACAAAGCTTGGGGGTTTGATTTGGAAACCCGTAGTAATGGCGCTGCGTATGGCGATTTGGACAATGATGGTGACCTCGATTTGGTCGTAAACAATGTAAATACGGAAACCTTCGTCTACCAAAACCATACAAACGAACTCAAAGAACACAACTACATCCAACTACAGTTCACCGGAGAAGAAAAAAACCCTTTTGCCATAGGAACCCTGGCTGAGTTTTACTTTGGAGATAACATCGTCAAGCAAGAACTCATGCCTTCTCGGGGATTCCAATCCTCGATAGATTACAAAATGACCTTGGGACTTGGGAAGCACGAAAAACTGGACTCCATCAGAATTGTGTGGCCCAACGATAAAACAGCATTGCTTACCGAAGTTAAAGCCAATCAGTTGTTGAAACTTAATCAAGAAGATGCTACCGAAACCTACATACCACAAAAACCCAATAAACCCGAAACGTTACTAAAACCATTGTCCAACGACCGGTTTATGACGCATAAAGAAAACAATTACAACGATTTTGACTACGAAGGCCTCATTTACAAGAAGCTTTCGCAAGAAGGGCCGGCCATGGCGGTAGCTGATGTGAATGGGGACGGACACGAAGATGTCTACATTGGAGGCGCCAAGGGAAGTGAAGGTTTTCTGTATATCCATCAAGGTGAAGGGAAATTCAAGCTCGCCAAGCAAGCTTCCTTTTCTAAAGACGCAAGTTTTGAGGACACCGCAGCCATCTTCTTGGACTCCGATTCGGATGGTGACTTGGACCTTATGGTCGGTAGTGGTGGAAATGAATTCAACCAAGAAACCAAGTATCGCACACGACTATATCTAAATAATGGAACCGGTGCTTATACCGCTTCGGAACAAACCATCCCTTCTACCTTCAAAAATGTGGCGACACTAAGTGTCAGCGACTTTGATAACGATGGAGACCCAGATGTTTTTATTGGTTCAAGAAGTGTTGTGGGTGTATATGGCCCTAATCCTGACCATTTGCTTTTGGAAAATAGGGATGGTCAGTTCGTCGATGCCACTGAACGCCGCGGGTACGACTTGAAAGATGAGGGCATGGTCACTGATGCGATTTGGGCCGATGTAGATGGTGACGGCAAAGATGACCTGATTACGGTCTCCGAATGGGATACGCCTAAAGTCTACAAAAACATGGGGCGCAGAATTTCCAAAATACCAACAAGTTTGGACAGTCTTAGTGGTTGGTGGAATACGGTGGCCGCCCAAGACTTGGATAAAGATGGAGATTTGGACCTCATTTTGGGCAATCAGGGCGAAAACCTACACTACAGACCCTCCAAGGAAAACCCAATGAAACTATGGGTCAACGATTTTGACAATAACGGAACCATAGAGCAAATTGTGACGCTTCATGACAAGGGCGGTGATTATCCCATTCACCAGAAAAAAGAACTAACGGGTCAATTGGTATCCTTGAAAAAGGAGAATCTCAAGGCATCAGATTATGCTCGCAGAACCATTCTTGAACTTTTTCCAGAATCGGTTATCCAACAATCCATTGTCAAAGAAAGTCGGATATCCTCATCTGTTATTGCCGTGAACCAGGGCAACGGAAAGTTTACCATCAAAAAACTTCCCCCAAGAGCACAGTTTTCATGTATTTGCGGCATTTCTTGTGCCGATGTGAACGGGGATGGCAATCTCGACCTTATCATGGCCGGGAACAACTTTGAATACAAACCACAGTTTTCAAGATTGGATGCCAACTATGGCAATGTATTGCTAGGCGATGGCAACTTCAATTTTGAGTGGCAAAACTACAACGCGAGCGGTTTCTTTATTCGCCAAGAAGTCAAGCATTTGGCGAAATTAAAAGACAACCAAGGAAATCGTTTTATCATTGCAGCAGTGAACGAAGGAAAACCTCAAATATTCGCTTTGGATGAATAGTCGCGTACTGATTTTTTGCACTTTTTTACTGGTGTTATCATGTAAGAAAGGAGGTGACGTCTTTCAAAACATACCTGCGGAAGAAGCCGGTATTGATTTCGTGAATACCATCACCGAAACGGATGACCTCAACATTCTGGACTATCTCTACTTTTACAACGGTGGTGGCGTTGCAGTGGGTGATATTGACAATGATGGTTTGCCAGATATTTTCTTTTCCGGAAACCAAGTCAAAAACCAACTCTACCGAAACAAAGGTGATTTAAAATTTGAAAATATTTCTGGCTCTGCTGGAATTGAAGGCAACAGCACCTGGAACTCAGGAGCGGTCATGGGCGATGTAAATGGTGATGGTTGGTTGGATATCTACGTTTGTGCTGTAGTAGGCATCAATGGTTTTAATGGCTACAACGAGCTCTTCATCAACAATCAGGATGGTACTTTCACCGAAAAAGCAGGGGAATATGGGCTCGATTTTGACACCTTCAGCTCATCCGCCGCCTTTTTGGATTATGATTTGGATGGGGATTTGGATTTGTATCTCTTAAACCACGCCGTCCATACTTCAGAATCTTACGGAAAAGCTTCCCTTCGCTATAAACGCAACTACGAAACAGGAGACAAGCTCTTGCGAAATGACAATGGAAAATTCGTCGATGTTAGTGAAGCTGCTGGAATCTACGGGGGCATCAATGGCTATGGTTTGGGGATAGCAGTATCCGATTTTAATTCCGATGGCTACCCCGATATTTTTGTCGGAAACGATTTTCATGAAGATGACTATTACTACCTCAATAATGCCGATGGCACCTTTACGGAAAGCTTAAAGGATTTCTTTGGACATACTTCCCGTTTTTCCATGGGCAATGATGTCGCTGATGTAAACGGGGACGGTCTGCCAGACTTGATTTCGTTGGATATGCTTCCAGCCGATGAAATGCCCTTAAAAGCATCAGAAGGAGATGATAATATCCAAACCCAAAAGTTGCGTATTGAAGAGTTTGGATACCATTATCAATTTACCCGAAACATGCTGTTCCTGAACCAACCAGATGGCAACTTTGTGGAAACCGCTTTGCAAAGTGGCGTAGCAGCTACGGACTGGAGTTGGTCTAGTCTCTTTGCCGATTTTGACCAAGACGGGGTGCAGGATTTGTTTGTTGCCAACGGAATTCCCAAACGACCTAACGATTTGGATTTCATCAAGTTCGTTTCGAGCAATCAAATTCAAAATAAAATCAACAACACGAAGTTGGTTGACCAAAAGGCTTTTGATTTGATGCCTTCAGGTAATGTGGCCAACTATTTTTTCAAAGGAAATGGTAACGCCACTTTTAAGGATGTTTCCGAAAATTGGGCGAAAACCCGGCCTTCACTCTCAAGTGCTTCGGCCTACGCGGATTTGGATGGGGATGGAGACTTGGACTTGGTGGTGAGCAATTTAAATGAAAGTCCCACCCTTTACGTTAACCAAACGGACGACACAAATACATATCTCAAAGTAAGATTACAAGGAGAGCAATCCAATAGTTTTGCGATTGGAGCTAAGATTTATGCTTATGCAGATGAGAAGGTTCAATTCAAAGAGCTTTTCCCAAGCCGTGGTTTTCAGGCCTCTTCAGAGCCCATTATCCACTTTGGTTTTGGAAAGTTAACACAGATAGATTCGCTTAAAGTTGTTTGGCCTGACCGTACATGTCAAATGCTAACGAATGTACCTGCCAACCAGACTTTGACCGTATCCCCTGAGGCGAATCGAAATTTGCACACCATACCCTCAGATTCCTCAAAGGTTATCTTCAAAAAAGTGCAAGGCAAATTGGGATTGGACTTCACTCACGTAGAAGACCGTTATCTGGATTTCAATCGTGAGAAGCTTATCCCTTATCGCACCTCTGACCGAGGACCCGCTTTTGCCCTAGGCGATTTGAATGGTGATGGTGCGGATGACATGCTCTTCGGCGGGTCAAAGTTCAAAAGCGCTTCGGTTTTTATAGCTGGCGATAGCACATTTGTCAAAAAAGAAATGCCTGCTCTTTCTCAGGATTCCATAACAGAAAACGTTTCGGCGACCATTGCGGATTTTACGGGAAATGGTTCGGCAGACATCATCATTGGGAACGGCGGTGGCGATTTTTTCAAAAAAGCTCCCCCACTTACCGAAAGTTACTTTGTGACCTCCGACGATTCTCTGGCAACTAAAGCGTTTCCGGAAAAATATCAAAACACTGGTGTGGTAAAAGCTTGTGATTATGATAAGGATGGGGATTTGGACCTTTTTGTCGGCGGGTATTCCCAAACTACCAAGTTTGGTGCTTTTGTGCCTTCCTTTCTATATCAAAACCAGAGTGGAACCTTCTCAGAAGTGGTAGATTTTCCTTCCATTGAAGGGATGGTGACCGACGCAGTCTGGAGCGATATGGATAACGATGGGTGGACAGACCTTATCGTGGTTGGAGAATGGATGAATCCCTATATTTTCAAAAACAACAAGGGTATCCTATCGAAGCCGATACAGGTAGAGGCTACTGGACTTTGGCAAGCGATTTTCCCTTTTGATATTGATCAAGACGGAGATTTGGATTATCTCTTGGGCAATTGGGGAACCAACAGTAAGTTCAAAGCTTCAAATGAAAAACCACTCCACCTCTATTTCAATGATTTTGATGGCAACGGCCAGACTGAAACGATTACAGCGGTGGCTAAGAATGGAACATACTACACCGTCGAAGGTCTTGATGGCCTTGCTGGGCAAATAGAATCCATTCGCAAAAAATACACTTCGTATACCGCTTTCGCGGGAAAACCGCTGACCGAACTCTTCGAACCTGGAGTTTTGGATGAATCTACCCTCTTGGAAGTGAATACGCTTGAATCGGGATTTTTACGCAATGAGGAAGGGCGTTTTACTTTTGTTCCTTTCGCGAATACGCTACAAGTTGCGCCGATTATGGCTTTCACTAGTTTTGATTTTGATGGAGATACCAGGCAAGAAGTACTTATTGGAGGGAACTATTTTGGTGTTAAACCCTATCACGGAAGGTTTGATGCTTTCAGTGGCGCCTTGCTAAAAGATGAAAATACCATAATTTTGGGGAACCGTTTGGGGCTTGATTTTACCAAAAAATCTTTGCGCCATCTGGCAACCATAACCATGAACGGAAGCGATTATATGCTTGCCGTATTCAACAACCAACCCATAGAAGTATATCAAATATTGAAGAAATAATTGTTGTAGATGATGAAAACGTTGAGAACCTTTCTTTTTATCCTAGTCCTTGTTTTGGCGAGTTGTCAAAAAAAACAAGAACCCATAACGATTACCGCTGAAGATTTTCATGGTTCGGTGGACAAAGTCACCGAAGTGATGATTCACGATATCTTTTCCCCACCGGTGGCCAGCCGCATTTATGCCTACCCTAGCATCGCTGCTTACGAAATTTTGAGTAAAACGAATGACCAATATCGTTCCCTTGCGGGTCAGGTTCACGGACTTACTGAGATTCCAGAACCTACCCAGAAAGAAGAGGTGAATTTTGAACTGGCCGCTCTCATCGCCCATATGGACCTTAACCGTCGCTTGATTTTTTCGGAAGATAAAGTAGTGCAATATCGCGACAGCCTTTATGCCATTTGGGAGGAAAAGAACAGTGTGACCTTTGAAGCTTCCAAAAAATATGGATTGGATGTTGCCAACCATATT
>JBCBCH010000009.1:0-16270 GCA_038530835.1 Bacteroidota bacterium
GGGTATATAGCGCCAATGCAAACAGCAATGAAAAAAACTTTAGTGTTTTCATTGTATAATGGTGTTAGTATTAAAAAAAGCCCTAGGACGGGCTTTTTCTATTATTTTTCTTCGGTCATTTGCTCAGGGAATGCAAATACGGAACTGTCTACTTCAGGATTTAATTCCATGTTTTCCATTTCCATGGTAAACACCAAGTTCCCATCAATATATTGTGAGGTAGAGAAAGGGAAGTAAATTCCATCCACCTCTTGATAGTCACTCATTGTGGATTTAGCGGTTTTTCCTTTTGCAGGTCCAGAAGTGATTTTGGATTCCACAACGATAGGTACAAAGTTCTCGGTGTCGAAATAGTAAAAAGAAACGTCGTCTTCTTCTTTCCCGTCGACTGTTACCGGCTCTTTGACCAATTTGATTTTAAAAGTCTCTGCTCCATCCATGGTTTCTTTTCCCAATAGTTCAACGGTATATCCTTTTTCTTTGTAATCCATAAAAGAATCCGGGAAATCATTAGTGTTCAATTTGAAGTTTGCCGTTTGCTCGGCATCACTTTTTTCAGCCTTCATCGTCATGAAGTTGGTACTCCAAAGTACCGTGCCATCAAATACTTGTTGCTTTAATTTTTTTCCTTGGATATCGGCACTAAAATATTGACGTCCATCTTTCATTTGAACAATTTCAATAGGGAACTCAAAGTTTTGCTGCTTGCCAACACCTTTCATTTTCATTCCGCTAAGGCTGTTAAGGCTTTCTTTTCCTCCTATGTTTTCGAAGTAGTTGTCGAGGATTTCATCCGCGGTTTGCGCTTGTATACTCAAAGCGCCGCAAACGATAAACAATAGGGCAATTTTCAATCTTATCATAGGGTTTCATTTAAAGGGTTCTGATATGAGTAGTCAAGGTAAGGATATTGTTACAGCCCAAGTAAAAAAAATGTAGTGGAAACCCTTATTTTTAAGAAAAATGAAACACTTTTGAGGTATGAAATTTGGAAAAGTAGACCATCCCGAAAACATTGATTTCTCCATTCCACCAGACCATCCCGACACTGGAGTTTTGGTGTCTAGGCTAAAAAATGATTCCCCTACGAATTTTTTTGTGGGTTGTGCCAAATGGAATCGCCAAGATTTAAAGAACTTTTATCCGCGTGGCACAAAGGATGAGCTAGCGTATTATTCCACTCAGTTCAACAGTATAGAATTGAATGCCACTTTCTATAGAATCTTTCCCGCAGAACAGTATGAAAAATGGTATGACAAAACACCAGAGGGATTCAAGTTCTTCCCGAAAATAACGAACGAGGTGAGCCATTTGAGGCGACTGAACGAAAAGGTTTATGAAACAGTTGATCGCTATTTGGAGGTTACATCCTTGCTAAAGGAAAAATTGGGCACTATTTTTTTGCAAATGCACAACAACTTTGGTCCAAAAAATTGGGACAGAGTAGTGCGTTTTGTGGAATATTGGCCGAAAGAGTTTCCGTTGGCGATGGAGTTCCGCCACACGGATTGGTTCAACGATGAAAAAGTATCTCAGGAACTATATCATCTATTGCAAGAAAACAATATCGCCAATGTGTTGGTGGATACCGCAGGAAGACGCGACCTAATGCACATGCGTTTGACCAATAATGAGGCGTTTATCCGTTACGTTGGGGCGAACCACCCCACGGATTATGACCGTTTGGAAGACTGGATAGCACGCATATCACAATGGAAATCAATGGGACTTACCAATTTTCATTTCTTCGTGCACCAGAATCTGGAATTGGAATCTCCCTTGTTATCTGCACAATTCATCAAAAGTTTGAACGATGCATTTGATGCGGAACTAAAAGTGCCGCAAACCTTGAACAAGCCCAGTTCTCCTTCTTTGTTTTAAAGTCAGTAGGTTCCGCCTACTTCCACAAAACTGTTCTTCATGTGAAATCTTGGCGGCATAGGAGCAGCCATACAGCAGGTGGACCCGAGATAAAATAGCGCGAGTTCCTCCATCTTTTGGATGTGTCGGCCAATTTGGATATTCTTTCCCATTTCAATAGTGCCTACGGCTGGCCCGCCGACAATGGACAAGTACCAAGTTCTGCCTTTTTTGTCTTCGATATCCACATTGTAGCGTTCGTTTCGAAAGGCCGGGAGGGAAGGGTTTTCTTTGTATATCCAAGGGCGTAACACAATAAGGTCACCTGGAACGTGCTGTATTCTGGTTATCGTGCCATTGATAGGGGAATGAATCCGATGGTAGTTTTTGTTATGAAGAAATACATTGGTGAAGGTGTAGTCCTTTGGAATCGTAGTCCGGTCAACGCCGAAAACCGTATTTACCGAGCGCACATCTGATTTGACCTGAACATACTCCAAATCCTCCACTTTGCTTTCATCGCAAAGTAGACCCTCGCATGGCCATACTTGTTGGCTTTCGTTCTGGGGCAGGTTTTTGAACTCCCGAATGAAAAAATCTTGAAAGTTGTCAAATTCTGCTTTTCCAAAAGGCGGTTTAAATTTGTCGAGATAGTCATCATCCGAATAATTCAGTTTGATGTACGGTTGAATAATCCTTTTTGAAAGGTTGGTAGTATAAAACTTGCTATACCAAGCTGAAATGCTACGCTGCCAAGGACTAGGTAAAAAACCCCAAACCGCTACAGATAAATAACGGTAGAGTTTTGCACGCCAATCAGGAACTTTAAACACGGTAAATGTGGGGTCTGAGTAAAACTCTGAAGCGGTACTCATGTTTATTTTGGTTTGATTCGAGCAGTAAATTATCGGAATCCTTTTTTTTACCCCAGCGAATTAAGAAAAGTTTATTTTATCCTTAACAGACTTTACGATAATGCTATTTTTTCTGTTAAAAGAAGGAGAGAAAATTCAGCGGTTTCCGAATTCCATAATTTTGTTTTAAAAAGTAACGAGATGCGTTTTCATACTAGAAAATGGGTGAAACCCGAAGATTTGAATGCGAATGGGACCTTGTTTGGTGGTAAGGTTTTGGCTTGGATTGATGAGGAAGCGGCCTTATATAGCATCATCCAATTGGAAAGCAAAAAAATCGTGACCAAGTATATTTCCGAAATCAATTTTATGAGCAATGCCAAGAAAGGCGATATCATTGAAATAGGGATAGAGGTCGTGAAGTTTGGTAACACATCTATCACATTGAATTGTGAAGTCCGCAATAAAATGACGCATGAAAGTATTGTTACCGTTGACAATATCATCATGGTAAACCTTGATGAAAAAGGCAACCCTACACCGCATGGCAAGACCAAAATTGAGTTTGTGAAAGACCGTCTTGCGAAACAGGAAAAGTCTTGATTTTAGTTGGTTTTTCGATTTCCAGAAACGGCCAATACTTACTTTTCAAAGACAAAACGTTTCACCCTCATTTTAAGGCCTTGAAGCCCGTTATATTGAACTCAGACCCTTAGGTACTGTGGCCTCATATCATTTCACCTACAATAATTCCACTTTTACAACAAGAACTTAAGGGCTCGGAACATTTTATTGTTTCAATTGCATTGAATTCCAACCTTTAAAGGAACACATTGATAGTATTATTTTGGGAACAAGCGAATTATTACGGTATTTGGAAAAATTGGAAATGGGGTTGGACACTTTCTCGTATGAGGAACTCAATGCCATTGAAGCAGGAGAATTGAAAAAAAGTTTCAACACCTTTAAAGTTGGATTGGAAGATAAAGTTTTCGGGGCACCCCCCGTTTCACAATTGAATGATTTGTGCGCGAGTGCCGGAATTGCCTTGCACGAATCAGAAACCAAACAAAAACAAACCAAGGCGTTTGCAGTAGGATACGAGGTAGTTGTTGCCCTACACAAACTTATACTGCAATTGGAAAACACCTCCCTAAGCGGAAATCAAGCAGACTTGCTGCGAAAAATAAAAAACCTGGATTTTGAATCTCGAGAAATAGAATTGCCTTCCAAAGGCAAGACTTTTGAACGGCATTTTCATAGTAGTCCCAAGACGCGAATCAATTTGGTTCCCCTTTGGGAAGAGTGCATGGAACAATTTGACCTTTTGGAAGAATTGGTGCGTCTCTTCAAGCAAAACATTTTGGAGTTTGTAGGGAAAACCACCGTGCACCTGAAAAACGAATATGTTCCTGGTATTGATTTTGCTTGCCAAAAAATTGGGCAATCCCTTCGAATGATGCACAGCCACACACTTTTGGAAATCACTGAACAAATGTCAAAGGTTTGCAAAACGGATAACGACATAAAGTATTTGAATTTTTTATATCAAGAATTTCTACAGGAGTATCCCAAAGTAGAAGAAGAACTCATGCAGCAAATGCAATTGCGCGGTATGAAGTAAAACAAAAGATGAACGACGGTTTTCTACCAGCATATTACCACAGTATTTTCTTTCAGCTGTTTCGTTACGCTTCGGATGATGATTCAAAGTTGATATTGTTGGACCAGGTTTTGGAACTGGGCGACCAAAAGGAAATAGCACTGCTGGAAGAGTTGGAATGCATGGAGTCCCTAGAGGTGAGCAATCGTGCTTACTGGGTAAAAACCAAGTTGCTAGCCCGTATTGAGGCGGCAGCTCGTGCTAGCGAGAAACTTCCGATGAGTTTATGCTTTTTGTACGAAGAGTTTGACATCCATCCACCAAAAATCGATTCTGAGCCTGAATTGGATTTCGAACTATCCCTTGAATTACTCATAGATGAATAGCCTAAAAGCGGCTTCGTTCCAGATGCAAACTTTCACAACAGTAAAGCGCTAGTTCACCACATTTTGTTGTACCAACATAATGATTCGTGTAGGTTTACGTTGTACTAATAACCCAAAACTTTAACCAGTCTTAGCTATGTTATACGATACCTACGGAGAAGAATATTTGTCATTTCTTCAAGAGCTAAATGAAATTTTGAGCATGAACGAGTTAGTTGAACTCGATTATCTATAAAAACTCCTAAATCAAAATCCCATGAACAAGCAGAACTCAGAAAACACAGCATACTTGAACTTTATCCAGAACTTGAACGAAATGCTAACGGATTTTAATATTAGCCAACTTAACTACCCCAAAAATTAAAAAAGGGAACCATTTCGGTTCCCTTTTTTTTATCCCAAATATGATTTCAGGTTTTTGTTTTTGGAAGCGTGCCTAAGCTTTCGAATGGCTTTTTCCCGAATTTGACGCACTCTTTCGCGCGTAAGGTCAAAGGCCGAACCAATTTCTTCCAGTGTCATGGAAGGCTCTTCCCCAATTCCATAATACAAGCGCACAATATCCGCTTCACGTGGACTTAACGTATCCAATGCTCGGTTGATTTCCGTGTTTAAAGACTGGTTCATCAAATCTTTATCGGGTTTTGGTGATTCATTGGAGTTCAAAACATCATATAAACTAGAA
Source organism: Bacteroidota bacterium (assembly GCA_038530835.1). Classification (GTDB taxonomy): domain Bacteria; phylum Bacteroidota; class Bacteroidia; order Flavobacteriales; family Flavobacteriaceae; genus Flagellimonas. Next base: position 5,389 of record JBCBCH010000009.1, read on the forward strand.
GTTTCCCCTTCTTTGAGGGGTGCATCCATGGAAACGTGCTGCCCGATATTGTTCATGGACTGTTTCACCTCGGTGATGGTCATATCCAATTCCTTAGCGATTTCCTCTGCGGAGGGCGGACGCTCATGTGCTTGTTCGAGATAGGAAAACGTCTTTTTAATTCGGTTTATGGTCCCGATTTTGTTCAGTGGAAGGCGAACCACCCGAGCTTGTTCCGCCAGAGCCTGCAAGATGGATTGTCGAATCCACCATACGGCATATGAAATGAATTTGAATCCCCGGGTTTCATCAAACCGTTGGGCTGCCTTGACCAACCCGAGGTTTCCTTCATTGATAAGGTCGGGTAGGGTCAACCCCTGATTTTGGTATTGCTTCGCCACGGAAACCACAAACCGGAGGTTGGCTTTTGTGAGTTGCTCCAATGCAAGATGATCTCCTTTTTTGATGCGTTGCGCCAATTCCACTTCCTCTTGCGCAGTAATCAAATCGATTTTACTGATGTCCTGAAGATATTTATCAAGGGATTTGGATTCGCGGTTGGTGACCTGCTTTACAATTTTGAGCTGCCTCATCGGGGTTGTTCTTTTAGGTTTTTCAAGCCTTGATATTAGTCCAACATTCCCCAATATGCAAGCCCCTTTAATTATAGTTATCAAAATGTTATAAAGAATTGGGATTCCTCAATTTTTACCCCAAAAATGATTGTTGATACTATTTTGATATTAAGAGGATGTTAAAGCTGCAAATGGCTTCAAAAATGAAGTAATTTTGCAAGGTTTGATGTTTAAGAAAACCTAAGATTGCTTTTTTGGAAGTCACAAGACCCGAACAAAAGAAGACGCTTTACGATTATCAAGAAGAAGATTTAAAGAAAATCTTCCGGCATATTGACGACCTTCCCCAAGGCACCAATATTTTGTACCAACTACCCACGGGGGGTGGTAAAACCGTGGTATTCTCTGAAATTGCCCGACAATACATTTTAAAAACGGGTAAAAAAGTCATCGTATTGACCCACCGCATTGAATTGAGTGGACAAACCTCCAAAATGCTGCAAGGTTTTGGGGTGTCAAATAAAATCATCAATAGTGACGTAAAGGAGTTGTATGACCAAGACAGCTATATGTGCTTCGTGGCCATGGTCGAGACCTTGAACAATCGTTTGCAAGAAGAGAAAGTGAAAATCAATAATGTGGGCTTGGTCATTATTGATGAAGCACACTATAATTCCTTTAGAAAGCTCTTCGGGTATTTTGAAGATTCTACCATTTTGGGTGTAACCGCTACGCCTTTGAGTTCCAACATCAAACTCCCCATGAAGGACCACTACAAGCATCTAATCATAGGGGAGTCCATCAAGTCATTGATTGAACGCAGATTTTTGGCTAGAGCTAATCTGTACAACTATGACGTAAGCCTTCGCACGCTTAAAATTGGTATCAATGGAGACTACACGGTAAAATCCTCTGACGAATTTTACAGCAATCAAAGTATGTTGGGCAAGTTGGTATCTGCTTACAATGAGTTGGCCAAAGGAACCAAGACCCTGATATTCAACAATGGTATCAATACTTCGCTCTACGTGTACGAAACCTTCAAAAAGGCAGGCTACAACATCCGGCACTTGGATAACAAGAATACTGCTACGGAACGACGGGATATTCTGGATTGGTTTGCGAATACCCCCGATGCCATTTTGACCTCGGTGAGTATTTTGACCACAGGTTTTGATGAGCCTTCCGTACAATCCATTATCCTTAACCGTGCCACCCGTTCATTGACCTTGTATTTTCAAATGATTGGTAGGGGTTCTCGAGTCACGGAGCGTAAAGACGATTTCAATGTTATTGACTTGGGAAATAATATTGCCCGCTTTGGTCCTTGGGATGCACCCATCGATTGGCAGGAAATTTTTCATTTCCCAGACTTTTACCTCGAAAATATCAAAAATGATGAGGAGATTGAACGTGAGTTTGTCTACGTTATGCCGGATGAGCTCAAGGCCAAATTCAGCAAATCCCTGAACATTGATTTTGACGTAAAAGAAGAGTATAAAAAGGTTTTTTCACAAGGGTTGAAATCCAAATTGGTTCTCGAGCGGAGTATTGAACAACATGCCCAGATTTGTGTGGAGAATAGCGAAGACGTTTTTGATGCACGGATTCTGGCCAAAGAACTCAAAGAAGAAATTGCTTATCGTGTGCGGCAATATTCGTATTGCATCATGAACAACACCAAAAATTACAAAGAGTGGCTTGAGGAAGACTATGAGCGTAAGTTGCGTTCCAGTATTTCCAAAAAGTTCGCCGCCTTGATGTAAGTATGGGAAGGTTGCTCATTATCGGGCAGGTTTGGCCCGAACCTTCTACTACGGCTGCCGGACACCGAATGCTTCAACTCATCCAAGCTTTAAGAAGCCAATGGGAGATTACTTTTGCTACGACTGCTACCGAAACGAAATACACGTTTGACCTAGCAGATTTGGGCATTCGTACCCAAAGCATTCTTCTAAATGATTCCAGTTTTGATGATTTCATTTCGGATTTGAATCCCGAAGTGGTGATTTTTGACCGGTTTATGGTTGAAGAACAGTTCGGTTGGCGTGTTTTGGAGAGGGTTCCCAATGCCTTACAGGTTTTAAATACTGAAGATTTGCATTCCTTGCGCAAGTGCGGGGAAAGTTGCCACCAAAATGCAACGGATTTTACAACGGGCCTGTGGCTCGATTTTGAAATGACCAAACGTGAAGTGGCCAGCATTTATCGCTGCGACCTTTCGCTTATGGTTTCTACTTACGAAATAGAATTACTGGTTGAAAAAGCTGGCGTTCCCCAATTCCTTTTGATGCACTTACCGTTTATGTTGGACACTGATAGGGAAGATGAAACTCCTTCATTTGATTCCCGTCAGGATTTTATCACGTTTGGCAATGGCCGGCATGCCCCGAATGTCGATGCCATTCATTTTTTGCATCAGGTGATTTGGCCCTTAATCCGCAAGGCGGTTCCCAACGCAAGGTTGAAGGTATACGGTGCCTATTTACCACAAAGTGTCACCCAGCTTCACCATCCAAAGAATGGTTTTGAAGTTTTAGGTTGGTGTGAAAATCTCGATGCTGAAATTCAAGATTCTAAAATATGCTTGGTTCCTCTGCGTTTTGGAGCCGGAATCAAGGGCAAGGTGGTAGATGCGCTACGCAACGGCACACCTTTGGTAGCAACTTCCATAGCCGCTGAAGGTATGCACCCAATGAAAACTTTCGATGATGTAGAGGCTTTTGCAAAACAAGCGGTTACATTGTATTTGAATCAAACGGAGTGGGAAAAATCGCAAACAGCGGGCAAAACTGCTTTGAAAAACCATTACGATAAAAAGACGTGGACTAAAATCCTGCTGAACAACTTATCAATTGTACAAGCTGACCTCATTGCGCACCGCAAAAAAAACTTTATTGGAAGTATGTTGCAGCATCATTCCCTTGCCAGTACAAAATACCTATCCAAATGGATTGAAGCAAAGAATAAGAATCTAGATTAAGGGCCTACTGAAACATAATGCTTTACCATATTTCATTCTTGCTTATTTATCTTCGTAAAAAATAAACCCATGGATACACCCCAATGGCAAACCGCCATAGAATTTGAGGATATTACCTATAAAAAATTTGATGGCGTAGCCCGAATCGCATTCAATCGCCCTAATGTTCGTAACGCCTTTCGTCCTAAAACCACGAGTGAGTTATACAAAGCATTCTATGATGCTCTGGAAGATACTTCTATCGGGGTAGTGCTATTATCCGCTGAAGGCCCTTCAACCAAAGATGGCAAATGGGCATTCTGTAGCGGCGGAGACCAAAAGGCTAGGGGACATCAAGGCTACGTTGGTGAAGATGGCTACCACCGTTTGAATATCCTTGAAGTACAACGGTTGATTCGCTTTATGCCTAAGGTAGTGATTGCCGTTGTTCCTGGATGGGCCGTGGGAGGCGGGCATAGCTTACATGTGGTTTGCGATATGACCCTAGCCAGCAAAGAACATGCGATTTTCAAGCAAACCGATGCGGATGTTACCAGTTTTGATGGCGGATACGGTTCGGCCTATTTGGCGAAAATGGTAGGGCAAAAGAAAGCACGTGAAATCTTTTTTTTAGGACGTAACTACAGTGCACAAGAAGCCTTTGAAATGGGGATGGTAAATTCCGTAGTGCCGCATGAAGAGCTGGAAAATACTGCGTATCAATGGGCCAGGGAAATTTTGGAAAAGTCTCCCACATCCATCAAAATGTTGAAGTTCGCGATGAACCTTACTGATGATGGCATGGTGGGGCAACAAGTGTTTGCAGGAGAGGCGACCCGTCTCGCCTATATGACCGACGAAGCAAAAGAAGGCCGGGATGCGTTCTTGGAGAAAAGAAAACCAAATTTTGGAAAAAACCAGTGGATACCCTAGTTCAAGAAACAGGTTCTCTTTTTTCAGGAAATACTACAGGCAAGAATCCAATAAAGCATCCCCAAAAAGCAACACAAAGCAAAATGTGTTGTATTTGATTTTCAAAAAGGACACGAATAGAAAGGTCCAACAAAAACAACCCCACGTAGAAGCCTACTGTAGTTAAAATTGCCTTTAAAAATTGTTTATGGGTGAATGTTTTGGTTGGGCTATTCTTTTGGTTGGATAGCACAAAATCGTAAGACCCATTCCAATCCAATAGTTTTAGAATTTTGATTTTCAAGGTTTTTTTTGAGTCCACGGTGTAAATCTTTTTAGTTCTTGGCCATGCGGCAAAAGCAATCAGGATAATCAGGATGTCATCCAAAAAGTGGCCGAACCGCTCTTTGGTTAAAGTGAACAGGAAAAGATGGAAAAAAAGGATAAGTACAATCGCTAGTTTGTACTTTTTTCGATGCAACAACAAAAAACCGATAAGCACTTCGATTCCCATGGAAAACCACCCAGCTATTTTTGCAGGAATTCTACTGCCTTCGGTCCAATCTTCCATACGTAAGTACAAAGGGTGTTCCAGAACTACACTAAACCAATTGTGCATGTATTGCCCATTCCACCAGTCCCATTGGAGTATTTTGTTTAGGGCTGCGCCAAAATATACCAAAGCCAGCTGTAAGTAGAGAAGATGTGGTTTTTCATCATCCTTACTTTGTAACCCACCTAAAATGAGAACACAAGAAACAATGAACAAATGATTCTTAAAAGTGGATTTGGAGGCTAAAGTGACCAGCAACACGCATAAACCCAAAACAATGCTTGACAAACGTGTTTTTATATTGAAAAAGAGGCAAAAACCAGCCACTACAAAAACCGTTTTGAGGAAAAACCCAAATGTTCTCGGATAGTTTAAAAACCCATCCAAGAATGGAATAAAGGGGAGGTAAGGGTCCCTAATGTAGCCCCAATACCCATGAAGTACCAATAGTATCAGCAGCAATTTACAGGTCAACAATACGCCTGGAAGCATGTCGGCCATGTCAGTCCGCCAAGGAAAATGCGCTTTTATTCCTGAGGATATTGCCATAACTTTTCACCTTTACCATTGGTATTATATCGTACTATGACTTTGGCTTTATCCGAAAGACCATATGTGCTTTCATACTGTTCGATGATATTGAAAATATTATGGATGGTTCGCGATTCCACCCTTTTGGAAGCAACCCTATACCGTTTGGTTACTGCTTCATCTGATAAGGGTTTACCGTCTACAACAACTTGGATATGGTAATGGGTTTGCTCATCATAGGGCGCCCAAGCAAAAAAACGTTCGGGCACAAAACGCGCATAGCAAACGCCTAATACTTGAAGCAATAAAAAGAACATTCCAATGTAATGGAACCGTGTTCGGTTGTGTTTGAACATAATTGAGGTTGATAGGCTCGCTAAAAACGAAAGTAACCAAAATAAAAAAGAGCCTTGCCGCTAGGGTCAAGACTCTTTTACGAGAACACTATATGAAAATGAAAAAATTTACTTTTCTAAATCTTACATGGTAAAAGTACACCCATGATGGAACCGGGTGAAAATTTTGTTGTGAACTCCCTTTTAGTTGTGGTAATCCCTTGATTTTATGAAATGACCTGAGCTACGGCACTACTTTTACCACCTCTGCCAGGAAGGCATTCACATCAAAAACAGGGTTTTCGGCCAGTCCAGTACGAACTACGACCAGATTTTTGGAGGGAATCATGAAAACATATTGTCCCTGATACCCATTGCATGAAAAGAGGTCTCTTGGTGCGTCGGGATATACCCCTTCGGCATTGAGCCAGAAATGGGCACCATAAGTACCATCGGAATGTTTGGTCGGTTTTGTGATATAGTCAACCCATTCTGGTTTGAAGATTTCCGCGCCATTCCATTGGCCTCGGTCCAAATACAGTTGGCCAAAGCGTGCCCAATCTCTTGTGTTGGCCCATCCATAGGAAGAACCCACATAGTTACCATTCAAATCTGCTTCGAGCAGGGAGGAATACATTCCAATTTTATCCAAAAGTTGCTGGTATGGAAAATCCAAGTATTCTTGGTGCGAACGGAACTGCTTTTTCAGAATGCCGGAAAGCAAATTGGTCGTTCCGGAAGAGTAATTCCAAATGTCAACGGGAGGGGCAATGGCCTTTTTGTCTATTGAAGAAACGGTCATATCCGAATCCAAAAACAACATTTTGGTGACATCTGAAATTTTGGAATAATCTTCTTCCCAATCCAAACCACTTTGCATGCGCAACAAATGGTTAAGGGTAATGTTTTTCCGTTCATCTTCTTTCCAATCGGCAATTGGAGCGGGCCAATCCGTATCCAATTTCCCCTGTCCTTCCAGTACTCCGTAGCAAGTTGCCAATATGCTTTTGGTCATCGACCATCCCAACACAGGTGTGGTTTCGTCAAACCCATCGGCATATTGTTCCTTGAGCAAATGACCCTTATAAAGCACCAACAAGGTCCTTGTTTTTTGAACTTCCGGATTGCCAAAAGCGGTAGCAAACGCCTTATCTAACTGGTCATAATCTACTTCCTCAAACATAGACTCTTTGGGCGCGGCCTGCCCATAAGGGTAGGGTATGGTATCTATGGATTGTATCCGATTGGGTTTCAATTTGAAATCCCCTGCGTCCATTTCATCATTCACCAAAACAGAACCCAGCCCCTCGCGATAAACAGCTTTTCTGCTCAATAGACCATAGACCGAGGCGGTTGCTGCCTTTTCATTTTCGGACACCTCGCATGCCGCAAGTTTTACCAAGGGAACATTATTGTCGTTGGCTACAACCGATGCCGCCGAACGCTCAGCTACATAGACACAGGAAGCCATATTTTTGGAAGCATATCCAGCTATGATATTAAGCTTAGGGTAGTTCAGGTATACCACTACGGCCAGAACAACAAAAAGTAAAAGCAGTAGGCGTTTGAAGATTTTCATGGCGTTTGATTTATTGTAACTTGGTGAAAAATAAACATTTTTATCAGCATGTCGAACATTGGGTTGGTAATTGCCGAAAGAAGTAGGGATATTGGGGACTTTTTAGTCGGAAGATTGATTCCCTTCCGCAAAAAAAGAATGATTGGTCCATTCATTTATATAGACCATATGGGCCCCACAACCTTGGGGCCAAGCAAGTATATGGATGTAGACCAACACCCTCATATTGGTTTAGCTACCCTTACCTATATGATGGAAGGCGAAATCATGCACGAAGATAGCATTGGCACAAAACAGCGCATACAACCCGGTTCGGTCAACTGGATGGCCGCGGGTTCTGGGGTTTCTCATTCAGAACGTACCCCTTCCGATTTGCGTGGGGGCAAGACTTTTTTGGCCCATGGATATCAAATTTGGGTGGCTTTGCCGAAGCATCTGGAACAAATGGAGCCAGAATTCCATCATGTTCCCAAAACGCAGCTGCCCAAATGGTCAGAGGCGGAGACGGAGTTTACCTTAGTGGCTGGTGAAGGGTATGGGAAACAATCGCCTGTACCTGTATATTCCCCCTTGTTTATGGTTGAAGTGAAATCGGGGAGCTCAACCTATACGTTGGACGTACACGGAAAGGTAAAAGGGGAAATAGGAATCTGTATTGTTTCCGGCGAGATTTCGGCCTGTGAAAAAATCTTGGGCAAAGGAAATATTTTGGTGTCCAAGGTAGAGGATACTTGTAAAATTATGTTACAACCCAACACCCACCTTATTCTTTTTGGAGGGGAACCATTTCCAGAAGAAAGACATATTTATTGGAATTTTGTAGCTTCTGAGAAGGAAACCATCGAAAAAGCGAAAAAGGCGTGGCAAGAAAAGACCTTTCCGATGATGGATAATGACCAAAGTTATGTGCCCTTACCCAGTTAAGTGCTTCGTGTATAAAGAACTACTCCAATATGGGTTAGGACTGATTTCTTGTGCTCTTGTACTGTTTTTTGTGGCCTGCAAACCAAAACCCATAGAAAGCCCCACACATCAATGGATTCCTTTGACGGTAACCGCATCAGCCTATAATTCAGTGTCTTGGCAAACTGATAGCATCAGTCCGGCAGTGGCCGCATGGGGCGATACGTTGAAACCGGGCATGAAGTGCATTGCGGTGTCCCGAGACTTACTTAAATTAGGTCTCGAGCACAACACCATGGTCAGAATATTGGATTGGCCTGACACTTTTTGGGTCAAAGACAAAATGAACCGCAAATGGAAAAATCGTATTGATTTATATATGGGAAAGGATGTGAAAGCCGCTAGGGAATGGGGCAAACGCGAAGTACAAATTCAATATGCCGTGCTGTTGGATTCCCTAAAACCTTCTAAACCATGAGGCAGCTCTTATTTTTTAGCTTGCTTGTTTGCCTTAGCGCCTGCTCGGTAAAACGAACCATCGTGCAAAAACCCATTATCTTTAATGACGAACGAATGGAGTTGACCAAGGCCTATCTTAAAGACCGATATCAGTTGCCCGCTGAAAGCGCAGAGATTGTCCCGAAGATGATTGTACTGCATTGGACTGCCATTCCTACTTTGGAACGTTCTTTTCAAGCTTTTGTGAATCCGACCTTGCCCAATTGGCGACCCGATATTAAATCCGTAAGTGGATTGAATGTTTCTTCACAGTTTCTGGTAGACCAAGATGGAACTATTTATCAACTTATGACCGAAAATATTATGGCGCGCCATGTTATCGGATTGAACCATTGTGCGATTGGAGTGGAGAATGTGGGTGGCACGGAGGAAACTCCTTTAACACGGGCACAATTAAAATCCAACATATGGTTGGTCAAATATTTGGCAGAAAAATATGATATTGAATATGTAATAGGACATCACGAATACACCCTTTTCGAAAGCCACCCTTTATGGTTGGAAGTCGATGATGGCTATCGAACCGTGAAGTCAGACCCCGGTGCTCCTTTTATGGAGAAGGTACGCCGCGCTTGTAAAAATCTTGATTTTAAACCCTTACCCGCTCAACAATGAAATTCAAATGCTCCACCATCCTTTTTTTAATCGGTTTTTTTGTTTCCATGGCACAAGAGGATTTTACCGCACAACTCTATGATTCCTTTGAAAATTACAGAGAGACTTCTTTGAACAAACGTCGTATCAAGCATCGGGACATCATGCCTTTGATTGATTCGCTGGGTTCAGATACACGATTCACCATCCAAAAAGTAGGGGAATCCATTGAGGGCAGGGATATTAAGTTGATAAGTATTGGGGAAGGGGATATCAATATTTTTCTTTGGTCCCAAATGCATGGGGATGAACCCACCGCTACCTTGGCAACCTTTGACATCTTTAATTTTTTGATGGCGGATGAGTTTCAAGCTGAAAAGGACACCATACTTTCCAAACTGAAACTGCATTTTATTCCGATGCTCAATCCGGATGGGGCAGAGGTATACAAGCGAAGAAACGCTTTGGACATAGACCTTAACCGTGACGCTTTGAGACTGCAGGCACCTGAGAGTAGAATCCTTAAACGAATTCGAGATAGTTTGGACGCTGACTATGGCTTCAATCTACATGACCAAAGCCGTTATTATAACGCCGAGCGCACCAATAAACCAGCAACCATTTCATATTTGGCTACCGCCTATAATTATGAGAAAGAGATAAATGAAACGCGTGCCAATGCCATGAAAGTTATTGTTTACATGAACAATATCATCCAAAAATATGCGCCAGGACAAGTAGGCCGATATAGCGATGATTTTGAACCCAGGGCTTTTGGGGACAATATTTCGAAATGGGGTACCAGCCTTATTCTAATCGAATCGGGTGGTTTTGTAGGTGACCGGGAAAAGCATGAGATACGAAAACTCAACTATGTTTCCATCCTCTCAGCACTTTACACGATTGCCAATGGTTCGTTCAAGGACATTCCTATAGAAGCGTATGAAGAAATCCCAAGAAATGATAGGAAGCTCTTCGATTTAAAGCTGGAGAAAGTAACCCACAAACTATTGGGAAATGACTACCTGTTGGATATTGGCATTTACCGCCAAGAAATAGACCTAGCGGGGCATGATGACTTCTATTACAAAAGCATTATTGTTGACCAGGGAGACTTATCCACTTTTTATGGGTATGAAACTTTTGAAGGCGAAGGGTATACCATAATACCTCCTAAACTTTATGATAAGCCCTTGAAGGCGGATATCAAGCCACGCGAAGTTTTGGAGTTGTTGAAGCGTGGATATGCCTATTCGAGGATGTTGGCAGCAAAGCGTTCCGATACGGCCATGCACAACGACTTGCCTTACCATGTACTGGGTTTGGACAAGGCATTCCCAGAATTCAAGGTAGAAACCGGTCAAAATCCAACCTTTTTCCTTGAGAAAGAAGGCGTTATTACCCATGCCATAATCAATGGATTTGTGGTAGACCTTTCAA
>JBCBCH010000010.1:0-15690 GCA_038530835.1 Bacteroidota bacterium
GTTGACACGGCTATTGTCAACTTTATCTACATAAATGGTATATGCCTTGTTCAGATGTTCTACTACTTCAATAAGACTCCAAGATTTTGGGTCCGGTCGAGTGATAAGATTTGGGTTATCCAATTCTTGCCATGACTTCATTTGATGAAGCATCCCATTCAACCGTTGGATTTGATTTTCAGGGGTAAGAAATAAGCTTGCCATAACTGTTCGTTTTTTGATTACAGCAAAGTTCAGGCAACACTATGGGCTAAATGTTGATGTAAATCAAGAAATAGTATCTTCAGACATCAGACATCAGACATCAGTACATAGTACCATCATGCTTTCCTTTCACCCAACCAATTTCGCCTAAATAGTGCTCTGCACTTTCCACAGCACCCTCCTCGATAGAAGTTCCCATGGAATCATTCCACCGGTTGAGGTATCCGAACAACGAAATGACACCCAACATTTCAACAATTTCACCTTCGTTCCAATGTTCGTACAATCGCGCTTTGATGTTTGAGTCCACCGTGTTGGGTACTTGGGATGCAGCCAAGGAAAAATCCAAGGCGGCGCGTTCTGCCTCTGAAAACGCTGGATGGGTTCGATACTCCCAAATATTATCCAGTTGTTCCTGCTCTGCCCCGTAGCGTTCTGCAGCGCGAATGGCATGCGCTTGGCAATAGCGACAACCTGTAGCATTACTGCTTACCCAAGCAATCATTCGTTTTAAGGCAGAAGTGACCCTTCCCTCATTGGCCATAACCGCTTTATTCAAGTTGATGAACGCCTTTGAAATGGCAGGCCGATGCTGCATCGTCAAAATGGAATTTGGACAAAAACCCAGCGTCTCATTAAAGAATTTTGCCAGTTCACGGGTTTCTTCATCATGACTGGGGTCTAAGGGTGCAACTAAGGCCATAGGTGTTTTTTTAAGTCGTATTTTTACGTGTTGCAATAAACAAAAATTTGATTTTATGACCAATCACATCACCACCAAATGGGTGGGCGGAATGGCTTTCGAAAGCAATAATCCTTCTGGGTTGGACTTGCGCATTGATGCCGGTCCAGATGACGGTGGAGAAGGGAATGGACTACGTCCAAAAGCCTTGATGTTATCAGGTTTGGCAGGTTGCTCTGGGTTGGATGTTGCCTCTTTGATTAAGAAGATGAAACTCGAGGTTAACGATTTTCATATAGAGACTATCGCCAATTTGACGGATGAACATCCCAAATATTATGATGCCGTACGAATCGAGTATCACTTTCATGGCCCCAACCTCAATGAAGCCAAATTGCAAAAGGCCGTTGACCTAAGTGTGGAAAAATATTGCGGTGTTATGGAAATGTTTCGTCGCTTCGCAAAGTTGGATATTCAAACCTTTTTTCATACTTCCTAAACACAAATTCAAACGGTAAAGTTCAAGCTCAGGAAATTTATTATCTTGAAGCATTCAGCCTCAAATCAAATTCTATAGAATGACTAACAAGAAATTCGATTTAGAGGATATTCCATTGGTATTCCTGCCCATTCTTTCTAGAGGTCACTTCGAGTGATTCTGACATCGTCAGAATTGTATCGAGAAGTACTAATTAGCTATGGCAAAGAATGCTTACGTTTACATACTCAGATGTTCAGATGGAAGCTTTTACACAGGAGTAACTTCAAATCTTATAAAGCGAATTGAGGACCATAATGAAGGAAGGTATCCAGATAGCTACACTTTTTCAAGAAGACCCGTAGAATTGGTGTACTATGCCAAGTTCACGGATTTTAGAATAGCTATTGAAAAGGAAAAGCAAATCAAAAGCTGGTCAAAGGCAAAAAAGAAAGCTCTAATTGATGGTGATTATGCAAAACTCCCCAACCTTAGCAAAAAGAAATTTAAATAAGTCATTCTCGATACATTTTGAATTTGCCATAGTAAGCATGGCCATTCAAAACACTCGAATTGACGTTTGCCCAAATTAATTATTCACCTATGCGATGGACCCTAAAACCAAAACCCCTACCCGAAGACGTTCAACAGCTTTCAAAAGTACTGAAGGTTGACACGCTTATCGCACAGCTTTTGCTGCAACGCGGGGTAACCAATTATGAACAGGCCAAAGACTTTTTCCGCCCCCAATGGAAAGACTTGCACGACCCTTTTTTGATGAAGGATATGAACAAGGCTGTATCCCGAATTCAGAAGGCACTGGATACGAAGGAAAATATTTTGGTGTATGGCGATTATGATGTGGATGGCACCACATCAGTTGCCTTGCTATCTTCCTACCTCTCACACTCCAGCAGTCAGGTGGCCACCTATATTCCAGACCGATACAAAGAGGGTTATGGGGTCTCCATGCAAGGGATAGATTTTGCGGCCGATAACGATTTCACTTTGATTATCGCATTGGATTGTGGTATTAAGGCCCTAGAGCAAGTGGCCTATGCCAAAACAAAAGGCATTGATTTTATCATTTGTGATCATCACCGACCCGGTCCAGCTTTGCCGGAAGCAATTGCAATTTTGGACCCAAAACGCGAAGACTGTGGGTATCCCTTTAAAGAGCTTTGCGGCTGTGGAGTGGGCTTTAAATTGATTCAGGCGTTGCACCTGGAAAGTAATCAAGATACAGAGCAACTTTACCCTTTTTTGGATTTGGTCGCTACGGCCATCGGAGCGGATATTGTTCCTATCACAGGAGAGAACCGGGTTTTGGCCTATTTGGGCCTTCAGGTGATTAACGCAAATCCGCGGCCAGGATTTCAGGCCATTTTGGAAAATGTAAAAAAGAAACAATTTACCGTAACCGATTTGGTTTTCATTTTGGCGCCACGAATCAATGCCGCTGGGCGTATGAAACATGGGCAACATGCGGTGGAATTGTTGTTGGAAGACGATGTTTCCAAAGCAAGAGAAACCGCAGCACAGATTGAACAATTCAATAGTGACCGCAGGAATTTGGACAGCCAAATCACTGAGGAGGCACTACATCAAATCCAAACAAATGGAGAAGAGGAACAGCGAACCACAGTGGTATACGACCCCAAATGGCACAAAGGCGTTATCGGAATCGTTGCTTCGCGGCTGACCGAAACCCACTATCGCCCTACCTTGGTTTTTACCAGAAGTGGTGATAAGCTGGCGGCCTCGGCACGTTCGGTCAAAGGCTTTGATGTGTACCAGGCATTAGAGGCGTGTGCTGAACATATTGCGCAGTTTGGAGGCCATAAATACGCAGCGGGTCTTACCTTGGAACCAGATAACTATGATGCCTTCAAACAAAAGTTTGAAAGTGTGGTATCCGAATCTATCGACCCCAGTTTGTTGCAACGGGAACAGCATATTGATATGGAGATTGATTTTTCGCAGATTAGCCCGAAGCTACTTCGCATATTAAAACAGTTCGCGCCCTTCGGCCCTGGAAACATGACTCCTGTTTTTATGGCCAGGGGACTTCAAGACACAGGCTATGGAAAATGTGTTGGGGAAGGTGACAAACACTTGAAATTATCCATAGCCCAAAATGGAAAAGTTATCTCGGCTATTGGTTTTGGTTTAGGAAAGATGCTGGATTCCGTGAAATCAGGTCGTACTTTTGACGCTATATTTTCCTTGGAGGAAAATGAATGGAACGGAACCACTAGCATTCAACTGAAACTAAGAGATATTCGATAGCCTAAATGGATCCTTACGCAGCCTTACGATATAAAGAGTTCAACATCTTTTTGGTGGTGCGTTTTGCTATGGTTTTTGCTTGGTCCATGCAGTTTATTGTGATTGAATGGCAAGTCTACTCCATGACCAAAGACCCTTTGTCATTGGGAATTATTGGTTTGATTGAAGTGATTCCTGCAGTTGGGATGGCCTTGTTTGCTGGTCATTTCGTGGACCAGACCGAAAAACGGAATCTTTTGGTCAAGTGTATCATGGCTTTTTCAGTAGTCAGCTTGGGCCTGTTTCTCATCAGCGACCCTGATTTGACAGATTCTCTCAAAACTTCAACCATTCTTTATGCTGTGTATGCGATGGTGTTTTTAGGTGGAGTGGTTCGCGCTTTTATTGGACCAACTGTATTCTCACTGATAGCGCTTTTGGTACCCAAGCGGATATATCCCAATGCCGCAACTTGGAGTAGCTCTACCTGGCAAGTTGCTGGCGTTTTGGGACCTACTTTAGCTGGTTTTTCCATCGGATGGATTGGGGTGCACTGGTCCATGTGTATCGTTTTTGGATTCTCTTTGTTGGCCTTGATATTTCTACTTCAAATTCCCAAAAAACCCATTTTGAACCCAAAATTGGGAGAACCCGTATTGCAAAGTTTGAAAGATGGATTGCGTTTCGTTTTCAAAACCAAAGCTGTTTTTGGGGCGTTGACTTTGGATATGATTGCCGTTCTATTTGGAGGAGCAGTAGCACTGTTACCCATTTATGCCCAAGACATTTTGAAGGTAGGTTCTGAAGGTTTTGGTATTTTGCGCGCCGCGCCCGCGGTAGGGGCTGCCATCACCATGCTTGGTTCTACCCGCTTTCAATTGCACAAAAATGCAGGACGCAAATTGCTGCTTGCGGTTTTTGCTTTCGGGATTTGCATTATCGTTTTCGGGCTCTCCAAATTGTTTTGGCTCTCCGTAGGGGCTTTGTTCCTCAGCGGAGCCGTTGATGGGGTATCCATGATTATTCGACAAACCATTTTACAATTGAAAACCCCAGACAACATGCGTGGACGAGTGGCTTCGGTGAATTCCATTTTTGTAGGTTCCTCAAACGAGCTGGGTGCTTTTGAAAGTGGCTTGGCCGCAAAGTTATTGGGTACAGTTCCCGCGGTGGTTTTTGGCGGATGTATGACTTTGTTGACCGTAGGACTTACGGGATGGGTATCGCCAAGTTTTCGAAAACTGGATTTATCCAAAGATGTAGAAGAATCTGAGGCCGCCTCAGGATGATTTGGTCTCAAATTTTTCCAAGCTCAAGGTGTTGCCATCAAAAATGGCGTAGGTAAAATAGGTAATCCAGTCCCCTAGGTTAGTGTAGCGGGATGTGTCATTCAGTTGAATTTCCAACGGCAGGTGACGGTGCCCAAAAATGAAATGGTCGTAATGCGTCGTTTCCAATTTTCGCTTCGCATACAACACCAACCATTCTTTATCCTCCCCTAAGAACTCGGCATCCGCTTCTCCAGAAATGATTTTGTTGTTGATAGAAAGATGTTGTGCCAAACGAACCCCTAAATCCGGATGCAACCATCGGAAAAACCATTGGGCCACAGGATTGGTAAATACTTTTTTCATGCGCTTGAACCCTTTGTCATCAGGGCCAAGGCCATCGCCATGCCCAATAAAGAAGGAGGTGCCATTAATATTGAACTGTTGCGGCTTGTGGAAAACAGGAATGTTTAGCTCTTCTTCGAAATATCCATTCATCCACAAGTCGTGGTTGCCCACGAAGTAGTAAATCGGTATTCCCGCATCTGTTAGTTCGGCAAGCTTCCCCAAGGTTCGGGAGAATCCTTTGGGGATTACGGTTTTATACTCCATCCAGAAATCGAACAAATCCCCCAGCAAAAAGATGATACCAGCATCCGTTTTGATTTCATCCAACCAAGAAACAAAGACTTTTTCCCGAGGTAGACTATCCTTTAAAGTAGGGGCGCCAAGATGGTTATCGCTTGCAAAGTATACTTTTTTACCTGCCTCGAGCTTCAGTTCCTTCATGGTCTAAATATAGGGATTGACGAATTTACGCACGATTTGAATCAAAAGTAAATGTACCAAAGGTAACTGCCGCCCAGTACTATCAACGGAGCAGCAATCATACTTAAAATAACACTCCAACGGTACAGACCCCAAAAAGAAATGGTCTTAACATTGGTTTTATCCCTATTATCGTACACCACTTTTACTTTTTCACCCACTTTGTATGGTGCGGGAGAGGATTTGATGGAGCTTTCAAAGGAATGCACCTGTTGTTGCGTATCCTTAAATTCAAACACAGGAGCGTAAGTTGTTCCATCATCACTGCGATAAGGAACAAGTTGGGTGACTGTGGCCTTCGTGCGTATGCCTTTGTCTAGGAGAAGCTCCGTTTTTTGATATTGTTGATAAGCGAGATATGCCAAAAAAGCACCGCCGGAAAATAAGATGAAATAAAAAATCACCCACATGGTCGATTTGTTTTGAAGCATGGAACTACCGTTTGAACTTCCTTCGATTTCGGACTCTAGTGATAATGTAAACCGCAATGACCAAAAGGGCTACCAGAGGGAATACCAAGTCGCTATTGAGTAGGTTCAAGATATCCATATCATTTTATTTTTTGAATTTTTCCAAAGCTGCTTTTGTTTCCCAAGAAAGCGCCAAACGTCCAGAAACGGCTGCTCTTTCCCTCAAAAGTTCGTCCCAATGTGAGGTTCCTTCCCAAAGGACACGTTTCATTTCCATTAGCGCTTTAGGGTTATATGAAGCCAACTTTTCCACATGAATTTCCAAAGACTTGTCCATTTCTGAAATGTTCTCGTATACCTTGGAAAAAAGGCCTTTTTCTTGCGCCCAATAAGCGCTTTTCCATTCAGATGGACTTAGCGACAATTCAGCCAAGGCAGCCTTTCCCATTTTCCGTTCGACCGCAGGGGCAATCACCAAGGGTGCAATACCAATGGTAATTTCTGACAATTTAATGGAAGCCGCTTCGGTGGCATGTACATAATCGCAGGCAGCGGCCAATCCTACTCCGCCTCCAACAGTCTTGCCTTGTACCCTACCAATAATGGGTTGTTTGCAGCTTCGGATAGCGTTGATAACATTGGCAAACCCACTGAAAAAAGCCTTTCCTTCCTCTAAATCGGAAATGGCTACCAATTCGTCAAAAGAAGCTCCCGCGCAAAAAGCGCGATCACCCTCTGATTTTAGCAAAATCACCGAAACACTTTCATTGTGGGATAAGGTATTCAGTTCGTCGGTCAATCGTTGCAATAAAGTGGATACAAAAGAATTACTGGCGGGATGGCCAAATTCTACCGTAGCAATTCTGTTCTGAATCGAGGTATATAGACTTCCTTGGATTCTATCCGTAGGCATGTGATATCATTTTGGCCAAAATTAAGGGTTTTGCGCGAGGGGCCTGAATTTTTGTCTAAAGCGAACTACTAGGGCCAATCCTCGAATAAGCATCCAAACCACGAAGGCAATCCAGATGGCATAGAATCCCCAACCCATATATTTTCCGAAATATAAGGTAGGGATAAAACCTAAAAAAGTAGCCGCCAACAACACGTTTCGGAGGTATTTCATCTCTCCCAAACCTTTGAACAACCCATCCAACACAAATGCGAGTGTGTTCATGGGCAACCCAAGTATCACCAAGAAGAACACCCCGTAAAAGGTGCTCAAAACCATTTCTTCATTCGAAAACAAACGACCCAATGGATAGTAAAAAATGAATCCAAAAAGCATCAACACCAAACTGACCACCAATCCATATCGAACGATTTTTTTGGCCAGTTTCCAGAGGTTGGGATAGTCTTTTGCGCCGAGCAATTTGCCTCCAAGGCTATTCCCGGCAGCACCATACCCGTCAATAAAAAACGCTGCGAAAAGCCAAAGGTTGATGGCAATGGTATGCGCCCCAATGAATTTATCTCCCAAAGAGGTGGCCTCCCGAACCGCAATAATCAAGGCTGCGTTTAATGCCAAGGCGCGAACAAAGAGATTAAGGCTCATGGTAATCAAGCGCGTGAGTTCTTTATTCAGAGGAAAAACCAGACGTAGCTGGATACTTGTCTTTTTAGCGAGAAGGAAACCAACCAAAACAGCCATCACAGCCTGCGAAATCAAACTGGCCCAAGCGGCGCCTCTGAGATACATGGGTTCTATGATTCCCTCAATGCCGTAGACCAAAACAAAATCAAGTACAATATTCAATATTGCTCCTATCAAGGCGATTATCATGGGGTAGTAGGTATTTTGTAACCCGCGAAAAATGCCAAAAACAGCAAAGGTGAACAAGGTTAACGGGAAACCCCATACCCGAATCGAATAATAGGAAACACAAAGCTCCAAAACTTTGCCCTTGGCTTCGAAAAGTGAGAAAATCCAGGGCATGATAAAGATGGTAGAAAGCAGCAACACCAAACTCAAAAGAATATTAAAGAAGATAGCCTGTGCAGGTAAATTTTCTACTTCCTTCAACTTATTGGCGCCCAGGTATTGCGAAATGATAGCGGAGATGGAGCTACGGGTTTGTCCCAAAACCCAAATCAACATGGATAAAAAGGAACCAACGATTCCTGCGGCGGCCAAGGACTCTAGCCCGTTGACGGGTATATTTCCAACAATAGCGGTGTCCGTGATGGATAACAACGGCTCTGCAATTCCAGAAATGGTTGCAGGAATGGCGAGACGGTTGATGTTTTTGAGATTGACTTCAGTGAGGGTTTCACTCATATAACCAGTTCATAACAATGGAATGGATGTTCGCTTTGTTTAGGGAAAAAGATATCTCCCAACTTCTGGTACCCCCGTTGTTCATAGAAGCGTTGGTTTCTTTTGTTTTGGGAGAAGGTATCCAATCGAACCGAAACAAAACCTAGGGTTTTGGATTGGGTTTCCGCAAAACCCATCATTTCTTGGGCTAGCCCCTTTCCCTGAAAGTCTGGATGGACGCAAACCCTATGGATGTAGACGTTTTTTTCATTGGGTGTCAACCATGAAATGGGAATATATTCATCATCCATATGTGTGGAGATGACAATAGCCCCGGCAACCCTTCCTTCCTTTTCGTTCACATAGAGTTCTTCTCGCTCCAAATCATTTAAAAAAGCCTCTCGGGTCGGATAGTGTTCATTCCATTGATAGATACCCAGAGATATCATTTTCCGAGCACATGCCCTGGTAATCTCCATGATATCATCAATTTCGGATATCTTTGCGCGTCGCACCATAAAAAGGTTTCATTTAAATTGTAAATTTAAGCTATAATCACAACCAATACCGTTATGAACAACATTCTAGTACCCATAGGGGCCTCGCCTTACGCAAAGGATACGTTGCAATATGCTTTGGACTTCGCTTCACATTTTGGCGCCAAGGTTTTCGTAATGGATGTGATAACCGTTACGGCAACCACAGGGAATCTCATGAACCTTGAAGGTAAGGTGGTCGAGAGCAGCAAAGAACGCATCAAGGAATTGGTGAATACGGTAGAAACCAAACATGTAGAGGTCAAAATCGCTACCTACAAGGGAGATATTATTGATGGCCTTCAAGATATTGACAAGGAGTTGGGTATTGATTTGATTATTATCGCGCCCCGAAGTAATGAAATCGATGAAGAATTGTATTTAGGGAACACTTCAGGACGTATTGTAAAGCAAACCAACATCCCAACGTTGATTGTACCCAAGGAAACGGCCTTTACCCCGCCAAAACAAATACTTACGGCTTTTGGTTCGGGAATCCTCAAAAGGTCAAGGGTGCTGAATCCCTTGGTTTCGATTCGAGATAAATTTCGTGCTGAGGTTAGCCTGCTTTTGGTAAAGCGGCCAGGGTATTCAGAAGATGACCTCCAGATTAATACGGCTTTAATGGATTTAAGTACTAGGGTCACTATTTCAGAAAATGTAACCACATACTTGGGGGTTTTGGAGCATTTTCAAAGTCAGAATCCAGATTTACTTTGTGTATTTAGAAAGAAACGGGGCTTCTTTAAGAAATTATGGGAAAAAAACACCGTTCCTAAATCCGAGTTTTTTGTTCCTATTCCCGTGTTGATACTTAGCTTCAAAAAAGACTAGCCCGTATTCACATTTTGAAACTTAGGCAAAAAGTATTTCCTTTGCCTTCTCTTTTTGGGGGATTAGCTCAGTTGGCTAGAGCGCTTGCCTGGCAGGCAAGAGGCCACCGGTTCGAATCCGGTATTCTCCACGTAAAGCCTTCAGTAATATGAAGGCTTTTTTGTGCCTTGTGATTAGGGAATACCTTAAGGGTATTTGTAATTTAGAGTGAAATCAGTTTAAAATATGGACGTAACAGGAAAAGTAGCTTATATCACAGGAGGCTCAAAAGGAATCGGTTTGGGCGTAGCGCAAACCTTGCTAACGAAAGGGATGAAGGTTGCCATAAGTGGAAGAAATGAAGCAAGTCTCAAAGAAGCCCTTACGCAACTGGGAAATTCTGAGCAGGTTTTAGCCATCAAAAGCGATGTTACACTTCTAGCTGACGAGGAGAAGGCCGTAGAAAAGATTCTACAGCACTGGGGACAACTGGATGTCGTTATTGCGAATGCTGGTGTAGGGCATTTTGCACCTGTAGATGAACTTTCCTCTGAGGCATGGCAAAGTATGATGCGAACCAATTTGGACGGTGTTTTCCACACGCTCAAAGCTTCTGTAGACGCTTTGAAAACCTCAAAAGGATACTATATCACATTGGCTAGTTTGGCTGGCACGAACTTTTTTGCCCAAGGCGCTGGTTATAACGCCACAAAATTTGGTGTAGTTGGTTTCACGCAGGCTGCAATGCTCGATTTACGAGGGTATGGCATCAAAGTAAGTACCATAATGCCAGGTTCAGTGGCTACGCACTTCAATGGTAACCAACCTTCGGATAAAGATGCTTGGAAGATCCAACCCGAAGACATTGGAAAGTTGGTTTTAGACCTTTTGCAAATGCACCCCAGAACCCTTCCAAGTAAGATTGAGGTGCGTCCCTCCCGTCCAGATTTAAAGGGGATGTAAACGGGCTTCTGAGAAATCGAACTGGGGATTTAAGATTTCGAGAATGAGGGTTTTGAGTTGCGTTTCAAAATCGACCATATCTTCAGAAGTAAGCAATGTGTTTCGGTTGAGATTTAGGGATAACAGACCTTGTCGGATGGTTTTTATAGGATAGATAGCACCCTGAATAGCTGAAAGTTCATGGCTTTTTGAATACAATAGGCTGTAGCATAATAGTTGGAAGGCCTTGGTTTTGTTAGCTTCAGAAATACTCTGAAGACTGTTTGAAATCTTCACTTCTGCGGAAGTGACCCTTCCTGTTTTATAATCCGAAATACATCGGATGCCATTAATATCTTCAACACGGTCCAAAAACCCTTTTAGTTTAATGGGGAAATCCAGTTCTGGAAGGCCCAAAAGCATTTCATAGCGTTCCTCCAATGCCACAATTTTTATGGAATTTGTTTCTACGCGGCGTTCCTCCCACTTTAAGAACTCCATTAGATATTTGGTGATGACTTTATGAACCAAGAGAAATCTGCCCACTTTGAGATTGATATCTGGAAGGTGTTTTACAAACATATCTAGAATTGTTTGCGAAAGCCTGCCTTTCATTTCATGCATAGCCGAAGCGTCCAATGTTTTTCCCAAGAAGGGGAGGTAGAGGGCATGCAAAATATCGTGAATTATGGTACCGAATAGGTTAGGCGCTATGGTCTCTTGGGAGATTTCGGGTTCATTTAACCGAAGCACATAACGTTGGTAAAACTCCCATGGATTTTGAATGTAAATCGACAAAGAGGATGGGGAGAAGCCAGAGATGGCCAGTTGTTTCAACCTTTCCTGCAGCAAAGGGGTTTTCGATACTTGGTTTAGTAAATTGGAAGTGGCCCTTACTTTAGGTGTAGCTAGCGTATGGGTTAAGTGGCCAACAAAATGACTATCAGTCAGTAGTTGCGAAATTAAACGACTGCGTTCCCCCCCCATTAAGGTATCTGGCTCGGTATTGTAAAAAAGATGAACCTTTTTGGCGCGTTGCAGCAGACGATAGAAGTGATAGACATATATCGCATCTTTTTCTTTGTAGGTAGGCAAACCATAGGCTCTTTTTACATCAAACGGAATGAATGAGTTGTTGCTTTTTCCTGCGGGAAGTACTCCTTCATTGACCGATGTCATGAAAACGGTTTCATAATCCAGAACCCTGCTTTCGAGCATTCCCATAATCTGCAGACCGTCGAGAGGGTCTCCAAGAATATCCAAGGTTTCGGATTGGCATAACTGGTCAAATAAGGTTTTTAAGGTGTTAATGCTTGCTAAAAACGGATATGCTTCCTGGTAAGACTTTATCTGATTGAAAATAGTATAGAAGCGAAACAGCTGCTCCAATTCCAATGCTTGGTTTTTCAATGGGCTAGCAATTCTTAGCATTTCGATGATTTCCAATAAGTCGTCTAGAACCGATGCCGTTTTCTGCGACTCGTTTAGCACCAAATCAAATAGGATTGGACACTCACCAAGGGGCAGGAGCATTTTAGAAGAAACAAGCGTTGCATCCGTGGTGTTGAGAAAAGAAAGAAAAGCGGCTAGGGTTACGTCCTTTTTTTTAGAAATGAGACAATGGCAATACGGGTTGCTGAAGAGCCTTTGAAGTAGCGTTTTGGGCCAACCTTTTATACTTTGAAGACTTTTGATTTCAAGCAAAAGATTGAAAAAGTGGGCTAACTGCGAATCTTGTAACGGTAGCCCCATGGTAATGTTGACATCCTGTAGGGTGCTGGGAAGGGATGATAACAACGGAGACAGGAGTGCCTCACGGGCCAACACCACTGCGGTATGTTCTAACTGTTCCGATTGAAGTTGTCCTAGCTGTTCGGATAGTTTTTTTATTTGAACGATGTCCTTAGGTACTCCAGTAATTTGTATACGTGGGGGAATATTGAAATGGGACTGAATACCTTTTGGGGTTCGCGTGTTGTAATAAGGCCAATGTTTTACATATTGCCGAATGAACAGACCTGCATCGTGATAGGAATCGGAAAGTAAGCGCTCATCAATATCCCAATATATTTCAGAAGGTCTACGCTCCAATATTTTTTGGATAATAGTGGATTCGGCATTGTTCAGCGCATTGAAACCTATAAAAATGATGGGTGCTTTATCCTTTGATTCGAGATAAATATCCAGTTGGTCTACCGCATCTCTGTAAATCAATCCTTGATATCCCTTTTGGTTGGACTTTAACCGGGTATTGAAATCTTGGTAAATAGGATACAATTGACTCCAGAGGGCCAGGTAGTTTTCAACCATCTCCGTTTTTTGTTCTTGAAGGGACCAATGGTCAATTTCCTTGATGGCCTTTAAATAATTGAGAATATCATCGGCTGGAATAAGGTAGCGGTCGATTTCATTGAAGTCTTGCAATAGGGTTTGTCCCCATTTGGAAAAGGAATGGAAGTCTTCTTGTAATGCCGTGCCAAGTCGATTTTGATAGACACTGAACAATTCCATTAAAAGTTCAATGGTAGGCGCAAGACTTAGCGAAGTAATTTCACCAATAAAATCTTCAATGGCGAGAATATCAGGCGCAAAAATGGTTTGGCTTACTCGGGCTTGTAGGTGTCGCTTGAGGAAAAAAGCAGAGCGTTTGCTGGGGAGTACATAACGACATGTGGTAATATCATACCCTTGTTCTGCCAAATCGGACAATACCTCCTCCAGAAAAGTTTCGTGCATGCTTAAAAATAAAAAAGGCCCAGCTTTCGCTGGACCTTTTCTTCAAGAAAATATTTTCTCTTATTTGATAAGGTTGATTTCAACCCTTCTGTTTTGAGTTCTACCAGATCTTGTGTTGTTGGTAGCGATTGGCTTGTCTTCACCATAACCAATAGCGTTCAAACGATCAGCACCAATTCCTTTGTCGATAAGGAAGTCACGTACTGAGTTAGCTCTTTCTTCAGAAAGTTTTTGGTTCAATTTAGCAGAACCAACGCTATCAGTGTGTCCTTCAACAGTAAACTTAGCTGTTGGGTACTCGTTCAAGATTTGGATGATATCTACCATTACTGAAGTAGACTCAGCTTTGATGGAAGATTTACCAGTGTCGAACAAGATGGTTCTAGCGTAGTCGTTCAACTGCTTCTGAACTTCTTCAGTTACTTCAGGACAACCGTTGTTTGCAACAGTACCAGCTACTTCAGGACATTGGTCATCTTTGTCCAATACACCATCACCGTCAGTATCAGGCCATGGGCATCCTTTGTTCTCAGCAGGACCTGCTTCGCTAGGACAATCATCATCTTTGTCAGCAACACCGTCACCATCAGCATCAGGACATCCAGCCAATTCAGCTAGACCTGCTTCGCTAGGACAAGCATCGTCTTTGTCAGCAACGCCATCACCGTCAGCGTCAGGACAACCGTTCATTTCTTTAGAACCTGCTTCATTAGGACAATCGTCTTTAGCATCTTCGATACCGTCACCGTCAGAATCAGGACATCCGTTGAAAGCTTCCAAACCAGCAACTTCTGGACAAGCATCGTCTTTGTCGTAGATACCGTCACCATCAGTGTCAGTTCCACCAAATTTGATGCTTACACCAGCTAAATGTTGGAAATGCTTTACCAAGTAATCTTCGAAAGCATGCTTGTATTGTGTTTGTAGGGTCAAACCGATGTTTTCAGTAAACCAAATATTTACACCGATACCACCATTAACGGTACCAGCACCGATTTCGTCAACCCAAGTATAACCACCACCAAACTCTACGAAAGGATCAACAGTGGTATTTTTCAAAAAGGCATACTTGATGGTACCATCAAGAGCGTAGTGGGATAGGTTGTCTACACGAACATCACCTAATTTGTCAATTCTGTTCAAGGAACCACGAGCACCCACAGTGAATCCGTCACCTATATAACGAGATACGGAAATGTAAGAAACAGAAGGAAGAATGTTCCAGTGGTCAGTGGCATTAAAGTATTCGCTGAAAACGCTACCGGTTTCGAAACCGAAGTTCTGTAACGCGCTATCGTCACCTGTAGGGTATACATCAATCGCGTTAACTCCAAAACTCACCTGCCAAGGATTATTCTCGTCTTGCGCTTGGATGCTGTTGAAACCTAGGAAAACCAAGGCAACAACCAAAAATTTGCAAAGATGTTTCATGCTCAAAATTTTAAGTTTAAGTGTTTATCAGCAGCAAATGTAAGTTGTTAAGAACTATTAACAAAATCTTAGTTTCATTTTTTTTAACGCAGTACATAGAAGATTTTGGACACTTAAACGACGTTTAATGCCTTGCCCACTTTCGTAAATGCTGCAATTGCTTTGTCCAAATGTTCAACTTCATGCGCCGCGGATAGCTGTACGCGAATTCGCGCTTTTCCCTTCGGAACTACGGGATAGAAGAATCCAATCACGTATATGCCTTCCTTCAACAGCATATTGGCCATCTCCTGGGAAAGCTTGGCATCGTACAACATAACCGGCACGATGGCGGAGTCACCATCGATGATATCAAACCCTGCCTTTTTCATGCCCTCTTTAAAGTATGTGGTATTTTGCTCCAGCTTATCGCGCAGCGAAGTATCGTTGCTGAGTAATTGAAACACCTTAATGGAGGCTCCTACAATTGCAGGCGCAAGGGAGTTTGAGAATAAATAAGGTCTTGAACGCTGCCGCAGCATTTCGATAATTTCCTTTTTCCCGGTGGTATAACCGCCCATAGCACCTCCAAGGGCCTTGCCCAAGGTCCCGGTGATGATGTCTATCCGGTCCAATACGCCTTTGGCTTCCAATGTACCCCGACCCGTGGCACCAATAAAGCCCGTAGCATGGCACTCGTCAATCATAACCATGGCATCGTATTTTTCTGCCAAATCACAAATGCTGTCCAAAGGAGCCAAGAGGCCGTCCATGGAGAATACCCCATCGGTGACAATAATTTTGAAGCGGGCACCGTCCCTTTCGCTTTGTTGCAGTTGGGTTTCCAAGTCAGCCATA
>JBCBCH010000011.1:0-15679 GCA_038530835.1 Bacteroidota bacterium
AATCCACGATGTCATCTGTGACCTCTTCCGGGTTGGCGCTGGGCAAGTCCACTTTGTTCAGCACCGGAATGATTTCCAAATCGTTTTCCAGCGCCAAATATAGGTTGGAAATGGTCTGTGCTTGAATGCTTTGCGCCGCGTCAACCACCAACAAAGCCCCTTCACAGGCCGCGATAGAACGTGAAACTTCATATGAAAAATCTACGTGCCCGGGAGTATCAATCAAATTGAGAATATAGGTTTCTCCCTCATGCTCATATTCCATTTGAATCGCGTGGCTTTTGATGGTAATGCCCCGCTCACGCTCTAAATCCATATTGTCCAGAAGCTGGTCTTGTTTTTCACGGTCCGAAACTGAGCCTGTGAAATCCAAAAGCCTATCGGCCAATGTACTTTTCCCATGGTCTATATGGGCTATAATGCAGAAATTGCGAATCTTTTTCATACCAATACAACGCCGTCGGTTCCGTCATTTCGCGTTGACTGCAAATATAGCTGTTTTAACACCTTTTGAGGACGTTGTAACGAATAGAAAAAGCCATTTCACAGCACTCTAAAATATTTTATTAGATTTGGTACCCTGACCCCAAACTCAAATGAAGCGCGCAATTCTTTTCCTTTTTTTGGCTTTTTTAGCGTTTCAGCCCATATGGTCCCAAAACTTTGAAATTTCGGGGAAAGTAGTAGATCAAGACAATGAACCCATTCCGTTCGCGAACATTGTTTTATTGACCGTTTCAGATTCTACATTCGTTAAAGGAACGGCTTCGGATGAAACCGGAATGTTTCGTTTGGATGAGGTTTTACCTGACTTATACTATTTGCAAGCAAGCTTTATCGAAAACACAAGTGAAGTAGTTGCTCTTGACGTTCAGCAAACAATATCAATTGGCGCTTTGGTGGTCATAAATTCAACCAAACTAAGCGAGGTAGTTGTTCGTGGAAAGAAACCCACCATCAGGCGGTTACCGGACAGATTGATATTCAATGTAGAGAATACTGTGGTTGCGGAGGGGAGTTCGTGGGATATTTTGAGGAGCACTCCTGGGGTTATCGCAAATGAGTCGAGACTCTTGATTCGAGGTGAGGAAGCGACTGTTTTCATTAATGATAGAAGGGTGCAACTCACTGGAAACGAAATCCAAGCCCTTTTACAAGGTTTTTCAGGCAACAATGTGAGTTCTGTTGAGGTGATTACGAACCCTTCTGCCGCATTTGATGCAGATTCAGGACCGGTACTCAACATAAAGACGAACAAACCATTGGTACCAGGTTATAAGGGTAGCATAAATGGAAATTTTACCCAAGCGGTGTTTCCAAAATCTACCTTGGGAATGAGCCACTACTTTAAAACCAATAAATTAAATCTTTTCGCGAATTACAGTTTTACCAATCGAAAGGATCTTGTCAAAACAACAAAAGGGATTAATTTTTTTGATGAAGACCAGATAACAAGTTCGGTATGGGACACAGCGTATGAACAAATCAATTCCGCCTTAACCCATAACGCCACGGTGATTGCCGACTATGATATTGATACAAGAAATACACTCAACTTTACCGCAAATATGGTTTTGAATCCAGACGAGGATCAAAACACGAAACTCAACACCCAGATATTCAATGGGCAGCAAGTACTGGATTCGACCTTCTCGACCCAAAACATATCGGATTTGAACCATAGGAACATTGGACTCGATGCCAGTTATATCCACAGGCTGAAAAAGGAGGGCGCGCAATTGAGCTTTAATGTGCACTATACGGATTACCAAGGGGAGTTTTTTCAACAGCTTTCATCCGACTACTTCGATGCTACAGGTGGTTTTTTGAGAGATTTTGGATTTAACGCCAACTCGGACCAAGACATCAACATTTTTACGGCACAAGTAGACTTTTCGATGCCTTTGGAAAGTGGTTCGGTGGAAGCGGGCGTGAAACGGTCGGAGGTCCAATCGGAAAACCAGCTCGTATTTGACAACTTTTTTGGAAGCAGCAACACGGTAGATGAATCACAATCGGATATTTTTGACTACGACGAAGAGGTGTATGCCATTTATGCGAGTTACTTAAAAGATTGGGAAAAATGGTCTGTAAAGCTGGGCTTACGGGGAGAGTTGACCCAAGCCACAGGGATTTCGGCAGCATTGGGCGAAACCACCTCCCAAGATTTCTTTGAACCCTTTCCGTCCATCAATATTCTGTATTCCCCTTCCGAAAAAAATAGTTTTGCTTTCGATTACAGTCGAGGGATTCAACGACCAAAGTATAATGATTTGAACCCATTTCGGTTTTTCTACAATGAGAACGATTTTGAAGAGGGGAATCCAGGGTTGTTCCCAAGCTTTTCCAACAATTTCAATATAAATTACACGCTGAACAGCACTTATTTCTTTGACTTCTACTATCGTGACAATGGAGAAAATATCACCTACTTGGTCTTTCAAGATAATGATGCTCGGACTTTACGAGAACTGAAGCAAAACGTCTTGGGAAGTAAATCCTATGGTTTTGATTTTACGGTGAGCAAGAACATCACGTCGAATTGGTTTTTGTATGCCTATACTTCCTTATTTCATGAAGAAGAGACTTTTCTGGCCACGGAAAGCGATAACGTGGAGTTTACCGCTGAGGTAGATGGTTTCTACGGGTATCTGGCTAATTATTTGACCCTTAGCGAGGACGGCACCTTTACTGGAGAAATCACCATGACCTACTTGTCACAATTTTTATTTGGTTCCTATATATCGGATGACCAGCTCAATCTTACTTTAGGGTTGCGAAAGTCTCTTTTTGACAACAGAATCACACTTTCTTTGGCGGCTGAGGATTTGTTGGAACAATATATTCCAAGCTACAGGTCACGATACCTGAATCAAGACAATTTTTATCGTCGCCGAAGGGAACTACAATTCATCCGTTTCGGGTTTACCTACAATTTTGGCAACTTTAGGCTGCAAGACAACCAAAGAGGCATTGACAATACCGAAAGAAACCGTCTAGTGGACGAGTAACTCCTTGATAATCTATGTTTTTTGTAATTTTACGCCCTCGAAAAAAAGATTGTGGCTAAAATTGCAGACATACAACTTCCTGATTTTCCATTGCTTTTGGCACCTATGGAAGACGTGAGCGACCCGCCTTTTCGCGCTCTATGCAAAGAGCAGGGAGCAGATGTGGTGTATACGGAGTTTATTTCTTCTGAAGGATTGATTCGCGATGCGGCCAAGAGCGTCATCAAGTTGGATATTTACGAGAAAGAACGTCCAGTTGGAATTCAAATTTTCGGAGCTGAACTGGATTCCATGTTGCAAGCCGTAGATATCGTAGAGCGTTCCAATCCGGATATTATTGACATCAATTTTGGTTGTCCCGTTAAAAAAGTGGTTTGCAAGAATGCGGGTGCGGGAATTTTAAGAGATATTCCCTTAATGGTCAAGCTAACCAGTGAAATCGTGAAACGGACCAAGTTGCCCGTTACCGTGAAAACACGACTGGGATGGGATAGCGATTCTATTAAGATTGTTGAAGTTGCCGAAAGACTTCAGGATGTTGGCATCAAATCGATAGCCATTCATGGCCGAACCCGGGTTCAGATGTATAAAGGTTCAGCAGACTGGAAACCTATTGCTGCGGTAAAAAACAATCCTAGAATGTTTATCCCGGTCTTCGGCAATGGTGATGTGGACAGCCCGGAAGCTGCGGTCAAAATGCGTGATGAATATGGATTGGATGGCGCAATGATAGGTCGCGCAAGTATTGGAAACCCTTGGTTTTTCAAAGAGGTCAAACATTTTTTCCAAACAGGGACGCATTTGGCGCCACCGACTATGGAAGAGCGGGTAACCGCAGCCCGTAGACATTTACAAATGGCCATTGATTGGAAAGGTGAGAAGCTTGGCGTTTTTGAAACTCGTAGGCATTATACCAACTATTTCAAAGGAATCCCACACTTTAAAGAGTATCGGATGAAAATGGTGACCAGTGACGATGCTGCCGATGTTTTCAATGCTTTTGAAGAGGTATTGGAACGGTTTGGAAACCACCAATTTGTTTAAGCCTCCAATAACTTCTTGGAGATTCTACTACTTGCGATTTTGGAGGAAATCAAACCTAAAAGCACAATAGTGCCTATTACAACTAACAAGTTGAGGACATTGAATTCTACAGGATAGGGCAAACTTGGAGTTACTGGCACCCAACCAAAAAGAATCTGGCTAAAGACCAAAAGCGAGCCTAAAACCACTCCTATCAAACCGCCGAAGGAGGTAACCAATACGCCCTGAATGAAGTAAATTTTACGCAATTCTTGTATTGTGGCACCAAAACTATGGAGGGTTTTTGAGTTTTGGCGTTTGTCCAAAATCATCATTATGATGGCACCTACCACATTAAAAAGGGCTATAATCAGCACGAGTGTAAAAATCAGATAAGTGGCTAGGTTTTCTGTGTTCAACATGCGGTATAACGTACCGTTTTGCTCCTTTCTGTCCAGGACCAATACTTCGTCACCCAAGATTTTTTTGATTCCGGCTTTGGTTTCGGAAATAAGGTCTTGATTTCGCAGCTTAAAATTCAGGCCTGAAACCTGTAAGGAGTCCTTCTGAAGAAATTCTTGTACCACATTGAGCGGAGCGAAAACATATTTTTTGTCGAGATTTTCCTCTACGGCATAAACACCACTAACCACCAGTGAAAGTTGATTAAATGGACGTTCGGTGCTCAACGCCTGTTGATTAATACTTCCTTTTCCCGGCTTGGGGACCAGCACCGATAGGGGATTTCGATAATTTTCAGGAGGTACGCCTAGAATATTGTAAACACCAATGCCAATTACGGCATTGTATTCTGTAACACTCCAATTCCCAAAATAGAGGGTGCTATCTACCCCCGTGACCGAACGGTAATTACCATCAATACCCTTTATATAACCAATATGACTCTTTCCATTAAAAGTAAAATAGGCCCGCTCCTCAATTTCTTTGGACACGGCTAGTAAATTGGGAAGGTCTTCCAGACCTTTTTGCTGTTCAGGGTTAACCTTAAAAAACTTTCCAGAGGAAGGGGTCACCTTTAGGTCTGGGTCAAAAGCATTTGTAAAAGAAAGGCTAAATGTCTTTAATCCAGCGAAAGCGGAAAGAACAATAAACAAAGCTGCGGAACCGATTACGATTACCAAAAAAGTAACTAGGTTGATAATATTCACAGCATTTTGACTGCTTTTGGAGAAGATATAGCGCTTTGCGATGTAAAACGGAAATCCCAAAAGCTCAGGATTTCTTGCGTTTTTCCAAAAGGTCCCTATTTTCAATGGGATTGTCATCGCCTTTCAACGACTGTTCTATTTGGTCGATGTAATCCAAAGAGTCATCCAGATAAAATTGAAGCTCTGGCACTTTACGCAATTGGTTTTTGGTGCGTTGCGACAATTCATGTCGAATGACGGGCGCATTCGATTTTATGCCTTCCAATAAGGTTTGCGCCGATTTGTTGGGAAATATACTGAGATACACCTTGGCGATTGAGAGGTCCACGGTCACTTTTACCTGAGTAACAGAAATAAGCGTGCCTTGCAGACCACCTTCAGTAGCAGCTCTTTGCAAGATGTCAACTACATCTTTTTGGATAATTCCCGCGATTTTACGTTGTCGTTGCGATTCCACACCGCAAAGTAAAACAATATCAAAGGAACGACATCAAATATCATCTAGTTTGTAACTTTAAGGGAATTTAGGATGGTGTTTTATGCATAAGATTGAACATATTGGGATAGCGGTCAAGGATTTGGAAACCTCCAATGCCCTGTTTGAGCAATTATTAGGAGTTGCTCCCTACAAACAGGAAGCCGTGGCTTCGGAAGGAGTAACCACCTCCTTTTTCAAATCGGGCCCAAATAAGGTAGAGTTGTTGCAAGCGACCAGTCCGGATAGCCCCATAGCGAAGTTTTTGGATAAAAAAGGAGAGGGTATCCATCACATCGCTTTTTCTGTGGACGATATAGCTTCAGAAATAACACGACTAAAGAATGAAGGGTTTACCGTATTGAACGAAACCCCAAAGAAAGGTGCGGATAATATGTTGGTGGCATTTTTACATCCAAAAACTACAAATGGCGTTTTGGTGGAGCTTTGCCAAAAAATGACGTAGCGCTATGGTAGGTTTATGGCTTGTGAGGGATTAAAATAAGTGCTAATATTGCATCCGCTTTAATATAGGTCCTATAGCTCAGTTGGTTAGAGCACCTGACTCATAATCAGGGGGTCCATGGTTCGAGCCCATGTGGGACCACAAAAACCAGTTTCAACACGAAACTGGTTTTTTGATTTATGGAGCCTCTTCCATTTCTCATAATCAACTCCTTTTAGGGCCAAAAAGATGAAATTGCGATTTAGCTTTACGAGCTCCTATAGATTTTATCCCACTATTTGGGAAACTTGCTAAAGATGTCTTTTAACATACGTTCCATTAAAGACTGATCGGCTATATGAGATTTGTAGTCATCTGCTTGCCCAACCCATACCAATTCTTTAGTTTTTCTATCATATATTTTTACGGTTAAGCCGCCTTCTTTGTAAGGCTGGTTGTTTGTAGAACTTTCATTGCTGCCGAGATATTTTTTACCCCCTGAGCTACCTGTGGAGGCAAAGTTTGGACTCGCTCCAGAACTTCCTCCAGAGCTCTTTTCATACTTGCTCTTAGTACTTTCTTCGCTGTTAATCGCCCGGGACGTCTTTATCAAAACCAATAAGTCAGGGTTCTCAAGGCTTACCGAATAGCCTTTTTCCGTCATTTCGTTTTCCAATGTTGAGACCAATGATCCATCTATGGCATTAACTGATTCATCATTGAATTCATTTATATCAAAAGCAGTGTTAGGTAAATAGGCGAATGTTTTGAAATCCCCAAGATCATCTTTTGTGTATTTTTTTGTTTTGATGTTCGAAGCACAACCCAAAAGAAAAATTAGGCCTAAAAAAACGGCAGGTTTTAAAGCTTTTTTCATAGTCTTTATTTTAATTATTAGCAATATTTTAAAATCGTCAAATCACATCAATGGTAGTACCTTCTATTCTTCCACCCAAAAAGGGATATTGGCATGTGCCGTATGACCGTTACCATCTTTCACATAAATGAATAGCCGATAAGCACCGGACTCCCCAGGCGCATTGAACGCAGTAACGTTTGACAAAGGGCCATAAAACAAACCACTGATTTTCTCTGGTATGTATTCGGTGTCTCCTCCAGTTTTTGTGGACTGACTCTCTCGGCGAATTTCCCAGCGGTATATCAATTCGTCACCATCTGGGTCTTGCACCTTGACTTCCGCGGAATACGATTCCTTAGCCTTCAATTTGATGTTGTTGTTTGCTTGTTTTCCTTCCAGGGTAAAATCAATCAAACGCGGACTTCTATTTTGGGGCCATTCATTGTTCCATGCGTAGTGCATCATGTCCACGGATTCGGATTCATTGCCATCCGGCATAAACATCCCAAACCACGTTGGGGTACGTTCTTGTTTTTGACCCCACAAGAAGACAAAGGACCCCATCACCTGTTTTGATTGCCCCAAAATGGACTTTTGGTATCGTTCCAAATAGAGGTCTGCTTTCTTGGAGCTATGGTTTTCAAGGGGAGCCCCCCATTCGGTTTTTTCTACCTCCCAATACCCCGTGGCGCCCCATTCAGTTATCAATAAAGGGCCGTTGTAGCCAGAATCCAGTATCAGTTCAGGAAGCACATCCATGGCCCCGTATACCTGAACGCTAATAAAATCAACCTCCGACGCTTTTCTTTTTACCAAGTCAACCGTTTTCTTATCGATTCCAGCCAGAGGTGTGGTTGTTAAACGATTCGGGTCAATTTCATGAATCATTTTGGCTATATCATTTACCGCATCCCAAACTTTTGGATTTTGAGACTCCAGGTTCATTTCATTCCCAATACCCCAAATCATCAAAGCGGGATGGTCCTTAAGAGCTATCACTCGCTCTCGTATTCGTTGAAGTTGTGCACTAACCGCCTGTTCATCGTCATAATCAAAGCCA
Organism: Bacteroidota bacterium; assembly: GCA_038530835.1. Lineage (GTDB taxonomy): Bacteria > Bacteroidota > Bacteroidia > Flavobacteriales > Flavobacteriaceae > Flagellimonas. The sequence continues at coordinate 8,043 of JBCBCH010000011.1, forward strand.
TGACGTTCCAAGCCTACCCAAATACCCATCATGACCTTAAGACCACGTTTGTGGGCTTTGTCCAAAACAGCCTCCCCGTTTTCCGTGCTCCAGGTTCGAAGGGAATTGGCACCGTGATTTGCCAATGCATCAATATCTCCATTATCTACCCCAGCCCCCTTGATAAAAAAGGGCTCGTCATTTAGAAAGATTCGATAACCTTCATCCGTCATTCGAATTTCGGAAATCGTCCCTTGGGCATTCATGTTTTGCAGTTTTGTGCAACCGTTCAGCAGCAGCAAGGTCAACAAGAAGAACCCTTTTACACCAATACATTTGGAGCAGTATGTTTTCATATTTTGAATTCGTTTGAAACGTATAAACTGCAGCTTGCTATTTTGAATTTGTTATAGGTTGTCATCTAATTATTTGACTTACCTGAACAACTGGTTGAATGTTGGTGTAGTTGGGGATGTCCCCACGTATTTTTTCCGCATTGGGCCCAAAGGCTTCTGCGTAGTCCGAGAGCTTTTCAAAGTAAAAATAACCAGCAGCAACATAGGTGGCGGGTTCATCGGGAGTTCTACCAGATACACCTTTATCGATGGCATAGTCTTTTAATTTGTCTCCGAAAAGCACCGCTACCATGGGCATGTGCTGTTCAGAATAATAATCCATGTCAAAGTGTTTCCCCTCTCCATCGGGATATGATATGGAAATCTTGTACCACCCCGGAAGTATTTTTTGGGAGACACTGTTCTGGGCCTCTTGTGCCATACTGATTGATGTGAATAGGACAAAAAAGGCCAAAACAATGTTCTTTTTTATTACATCTGTTCGTTTTTGATTGATCATATCTTTTGTGTGATAAAAAGTTAAATCTATTGATGCGCTTTTGATTCAAGTATCCCCAAGAGTTGTTTTGTAGTGGCATACAGCGTATGGTTGTTTTGCACATATTCGTCAAGAGCCGCAAAAAGCTCAGGGGATTGATAGGTTTTGAAAATGTTTCTTCTCAGGAGGGTCATCTCATAGTCCTTTACTCCAATTTGAATGAATTCTTCCTTGCATACTTGTCCGCACAAATAGAATAGGCTCACATGCCATAAATGCCTTGGAAACTTCATTTTATAATCCCCTGATTCAAAGGTTTGAAAAATGCTATCTCGCCAAACGCTTTCATATCGAAACAGAAGATGGGACCCTTCATGAAAAATGGTCTCCAAAAAGTCAGGTCCTAAAGAATTGGGGTCAACCGTGGATACTAACACGTTGAAAATGGGTCTTGTTGGGGTATACGCACCAGCATAATTTGCGTATGCGGTCAAATCGACCCTCACTTTTTTCTTGCTGGGCCATGGGGTCAACGATAATCGCTCCATTCGCGCTATAATGCGTTTTTCAAGCTGTCGAATGTTGGAAATTTGATGTTCAAGGATTTCTTTGTTGTGTTTTTTATGGACGGGCCAATACGTTTCTTGATATGTATTTGAAACCGCATTAAGTACATCAACGAATTCCTGGGAAACAGTTGAGTCCTTTATGGCTTTAGACCCTACTTGTTTTTGCAACCAATACCTTTCATATCCGAGTCCCCGTAAAAGGCTTTTTTGAATCATTTTTCTTTTATAATACCCAATTGCACTGTCCAAACTAGAGCGCTGCTGCACGCTTAATGATTCTTCCACAGGTTTTTCACCAATGACCAACATTTCATTTCCATCTTGTTGAAGCTTCGAGAGTTGACTTCCGCTGGCTTTTTGATATAGGAAATGGTGTAGGTTAATCCAATAGTTATTATGGAAAACGTAGTGAAGTGTCGAGTCGAGAACCGAAGGGACTTCCTGTTGAGCTAGGGTCGGGGAAGACAACAGGGGCAAAATGAAAAAAAGTTGAAAAGACTTCATAAAAGTACTACGGCTTCATGGCTCAAAAGGTGTGACGTTTGGTATGGTTAACCCCATCGCTGTATGGAAAGGAACACCGTACCGTGTATTATAAAACAACACCGTTTCTTTGGTAAAAAAAAGGAGGTATAGGTCTCAATCTGGGTTTGAGACATATTGGCAAGAATTAAAATTCCCTAAAAGATAAGGCCGAAACGAGATGAAGAGGATGACACGCTATTCCCAAAAAACATCTAGAAAGAGCTTAGTTTGGCGCGATAAGGTATTCTTTATATTTTGCCGGAGTTACACCTTCCCACTTTTTAAATATCCGATAAAAGGTCGCCTTTGATTTAAAGCCCGCAAGTTGTGCCATTCCTTCCACGCTGTATGTGTTTTCTCCGTCTGCTTTTACCAGATTTTTAAATTCCTCAATCTTCTTTTTATGAATGTAATCGTTAAATGAAATGGACAACTCTTCATTAAAATACTCTGCCAGCTCACGAATACCTACGCCAACTTCATCGGAAAGTTGCTTCAAATTGAACTCAGGGTCCTTATACCTTTTTTCAACATCAATGATTTGTTGGATTCCACTCAATATTTGATTTCTGTTGCTCTTTAGCGATGTGCTTTTTGTAATGCCCTTGCGCAAAATCAATGATTGTAAAGAATGGGTTTCTGACAACAAATACGTAATAAAAATGATGCTGGTTATCGGGTGAATGTAAACGATTACGGCAAACAAATCAGGAACAACATATTCATTGAGATAAGGGAATTTTTCATAGAAATAGAGATAACTCAAATACGAAAGGGCCATTAAGGAGTATAGCAAAATGGCATGTAGATTGGTAATAGCATAAAACCAACGAAACTTTTTAAAGGCTTTTTGTTTTAAGGAATCATTGAGGTTGATTTTGAAATACCTGGACCCATGATAGAAGTATATTGCGGTGTAAAGTGCAGCAATAAACAAATGGGCCATCAATATTTCCATCCCGTAGGCACTAAAAAAGGAGGAAAAATAAATTTTCAGCACCAGATAAACACCAGTGTACAGTATGGGAAAAGCAAAATGCACCCAAGTAACACTGTTTCGGTCATTGAGCGATTTGATGTAAAGAAACAGCAATGGAGCATGAAATATGACCAAATGGGCCCCAAATAAGGAGGCGATCATGGGAACCTTTTCCAAATACGGGTACAAGGCGCTACTTAAAGAGGAAATACAAATGAAGATTGTATAAACCCCTAAGAGGCGATTTCTCTTCTCCTTGCTGGCAAACAAAAAAAACGCGATGAGAAGGAGTTGGAAGCCAATACAAAGTTGTATGCCCTTGAACGCCTCAGGCCAATTCATAACCTATCGATTTAGTCTTTAGGTTAAGATACTAAACTAAAGCGTACTTTTTCGATTTTCAGTATCTTTTAGGGTCTGTTTTTCAATGCAATCAGTTAACTGTAAAGTGAAAGTATTTTATCTATCCCTGGTTATTGTCACCATGTTATTTCCTTTAAAGGCAAATGCAACTCAAGTGCAGGTGCAAAAAAGCGAAGAGGGCCATAAATTAATTGTGGATGGAAAAGATTTCTTGATAAAAGGAATGAACTGGGACTATTTTCCTATTGGGACCAACTATACGTATAGCCTTTGGGAGCAACCTGATTCAATGATAAAGGAAGTGCTTAGGTCGGAAATGACCATGCTCCAAAAAATAGGCGTCAACACCATTCGAATTTACACGGGCATTCCAAAAAAATGGATTACCTATATCTACGAAAATTATGGTATTTATACCATGCTGAACCACTCCTTTGGAAGGTATGGCCTTATGCTGGGCGATGAATGGATGGAGAACACGGTTTACGATGACCCAAGGGTTACGGAACTGTTGCTGAAGGAAACCTCCCAATTGGCACAAGAGTATAAGGATACTCCGGGGTTGCTTCTTTATTTATTAGGCAATGAAAACAACTACAGCCTTTTTTGGAAAAACGATGAAACCACACCCAACACCCCAAAAAGAAAAGTCCCCTCTTTGAAAAACAGGGGCATGTACAAACTTTTTTTGTTGGGAAAAGAGAATGGTCGAAGGCCAGCTTATCCTAAAGGGGAAGATGTTTCAGATTTTGACATTGCGGTGGCCAAAAGGGCCAGAGCCATGTATTCCCTCTTTAATGAGGCCGCGATTGCAATGAAATCAAAAGACCCCAAGCACCCCATCGCACTTTGCAATGGAGATATCATGTTTCTTGAAACCATACGGGAAACCTGCTCAGATGTGGACATTTTTGGAACGAACATGTATAGGGGAATATCATTTGGAGACTCTTTTCAAAGGGTAGCGGAAGAACTGGAAAAGCCTATAATGTTCACTGAATTTGGGGCTGACGCCTATAATGTCATCGAAAAAAGGGAAGATCAAGAATCTCAGGCGTATTATTTGATACGGAATTGGAAAGAAATTTATGCCAATGTAGCCGGAATAGGGGGTTCCAAAAACGCCATAGGAGGTTTTGTTTTTCAGTTCAGCGATGGTTGGTGGAAAGTTGATCAATACAAAAACTTGGATGTCCACGATACCGGTGCCACTTGGAGCAATGGTGGGTATCACAGAGACCACAAAATTGGAGTGAACAACATGAATGAAGAGTGGTTTGGAATTTGTGCCAAAGTTCCTACGAATGCCGATGCGGTTCAAAAATTAGTGCCTAGGAAAGCATATTTCGTTCTTGGGGAGATTCATAAATTTTCGCCCTACAATACTTCCAGTTCGTTAATTCAGCTTGAAAACCATTTTAAGAATATCACCATTACCAAAGGAGCAAAATAATCTGAAAAATGGGAGAAGCTTATGCATAAAAGAGCGATAAAGTGGAACCTTGACGCCCTATTTCTTTTACCCTTGTGTTTTGATATCAAAAAGAAAAACGCACTAAAAAATTTGGGGCTATGCCCAGAGACAACTGTTCCAATCGTTCAATTTCTTGCAAACCCGTATCGGGATTGTCATCTACACGGTAAAAGATAGACAAGGGCACTTCTCTGGCATAAAGGTTTTGAAAGGATACGCCAACAAGACCTTTAGCGCTGTTTTTGGTAGACAGTGAAAAGCTATACTGGGCTGAAGCGTCCATTCTGTGGTAATCAGGTAAACGAAGGCTATTGATATCTCCAAACGTTATGTCCCCTGTTGCGTTATTGAATCCAGCAATGGGCGTGAAAGGTGCTCCAGTCCTATAATTCCATCCCAAAGAGAACTTCCAGTTTCCAGAATTGTAAGTACTTGATAAGGTCAGATTATGGGTAATATCATTGTTTCCCGGAAATTTTGAATCGGCAAGTTCATTAAAAAGATACTCCACGGTGTTATAGGTGTAGCCCATCCAGATACGATAGTTGCCAAGTTGCTTTTTCATCAAAAAATCAACACCTAAAATATCGCTCGAACCTCGTGAATAGTCCTCCGAAGCACTGGTGAATCCGTTGGTAAAAGAAGTAAGGCCATCGATTTTTTTGACATAAGCGTCCAAATCAAAGGTCCAACCGCTGAAATCAATCAAAACCCCACCGGAAAACTGTTCACTTTCCAATAGAGGAAATTCATTGTTGTCCGTCAAAGTCCAGATACCGCTCTCCAATCGTGACTGGGTGTCTTCAAATTCAACCAACTGACTGATAGCTTGATACCTTTTTTCTCCTGTAAACTTGAGGCGAAAAAAGCTTGATAGAGGATATTCGACATTCAACCTTGGTTCCCAAAACCAATCCCTTAGAATCGAAAAGTTTGAAGCTCGTAGACCAAGCCGAATCAGCCCTCGATTTTTTGTGCGAAGTGAGTAGTCTACGTAAAGGCTGTTGGAAGTATTGGAACGGGTAGAAATCTCATTGAAATCCCTATCGTCCTGCGAAGCATCAGTTCCCTCAGGGTCGTCGTCTTCGGGTTCTATATCTTCCACCCCAGATTGGTCGCGAAACAACTGATAAAAAACAGTATTTGTGGACACTTGATACCCTAGGGTAAGCCCATGCTTTTCGTTCAAATCATAACCAATCTGAAAGTTCAAGCCATAATCTTCCACTGTATTTCTTCGCAGGTTTTCTTCTTGCACCTCCTGTTCTTCCCTGAATATATTGCGATAACCCGTCTCATAGTTCGAATAATACCCCGCTATTGAATGTTTCCAATGCCCTGCTCGGATACCACTCCACTTAAAGCTTGCCCCTTGGTTTTCAGTAGTCAAAATGTCTTGTGAAATGTTCTCCTCATCCAACAACCGAAAGTTAAGATCGTTGTTGGTCAACAGAGCGCTAAGATAAATGCTGTCCTTGTCGGAGGGTTTTAGTATAAGTTTCGCATTGGCATCATAAAAGTAGAAGGTTTCGTTTCCTTCCAGTAGAGAGACTTCCTCTTCTTCTACATCCACGATTTGACTTGAACCATTGTCCACAATCACGGTATTTTGGAAAACCTTTTCGGAAATTGCGCTGAAGGTCGGCGTTTCAACCCCCAACATCTCCGTATCCGAGCGCCTACCGGAAACGACCAAACCTACTTTATCGTTGAGTCGGGCTTTTACAAATGCATCGGCTTGAGTGCCGTTAAGACCTATTCCCACCGCTGTCTTCTTAGGAACTTGATGCTCTCCTTGAATGTCAATAACTCCAGAAATACGATTGCCATATTCCGGACTGGCACCTCCCTTGAAAACCGTGGCGCCTGAAGTAATGTTGGGATTAAAAATGGAAACCATTCCAAAGAAATGACCTGCGTTGTATATTTTGATGTCATCGAATAGAATAAGGTTTTGGTCAGGAGAGCCACCTCGAATTTGAATATCGGAAAGGGTTTCATTCGTACTGGTAACCCCTGGCACCCACTGAATCGATTGAAAAATATCAGGTTCTACTAAACCGGGTAGGGCATCTTGTTCACCCGATGTTATGGACAACGACCCATCCTTGTTCTTGTCGATTCCCGTGATAAGATAGGATCTCACTACGACCTCTTTCAAGGATTCAGCTTTGGGGTAAAGCAAAATGTTTCTACAATTGGTTTTGCCAAAATCCGTGGAAGCCAGTAATTGAGTAGCATAACCTATGTATTGAAAAAGCACTCCTTGCTCAAGGTTTTCGTCTTCGATGGAAAAGTAGCCGTTTTCATCTGTAGTAAAGCCATTGGAAGATTGGTTTACCAGAATTGTGGCATAGGGCAAAGGCGTTTTGGAAAGGGCATCAAAAAGATAACCGCAAACCGAGGTTTTGGTGTTTGGCACGCTAATAATAACCTGGTTTTCTCCAACACGCTCAATCATAAGCCCTGTATTTTCTTGAAGCAGTTCGAGTAGAAGGCTGATTTTCAGAGATTTTGTGGACAGGGTAACGGTTTTCTCTGCCACAACTTCATCCGAATATGAAAAAAGCAAACCGGTTTTTTGTTCTAGGTCGGACAAAACAGTTTTTAGGGGCGTACCCGCGTAGGTAACATTAAGATTGTCTTGTCCCCAAATGGTGTTGAAAGAGATTAAACAAAAAAGGAATAGAAAGACCTTTATATTAGTTGCTCGCATGAAGAACTACGGTTTTTTGGTCTTCTGAGATTTCATAGGCAAGCCCCATTGGAACAAAAACTGACTTTAAAGCCAACTCAAGCTTGTTGTGTACAAAAGTTCCGGAGTAGTGGCCTTGAATCAAATTGGGTTCGAAATTGAACGAAACCCCATAATAAATATCCAATTCTTGCAAGACTTCACTAATTTCTGCATTTG
>JBCBCH010000012.1:0-15554 GCA_038530835.1 Bacteroidota bacterium
AAGATTTTTTGGATAACGCAGAATAAAAATCTTTCAACTTCTCGGACCATTTATCAAAAATGGATTTGCGCTCGGTGCGCACCATTCCAGCGTTCACATTTGATGTAGTCTCTTGACCCACCAATACCTCTTCTTGTTCGGTCATCACTGTTTCTGCCTCAAGGGGCATATTTTCTTTCGTATCGTTTTGGATGGCGTTCATCAACAAACCAACGGCCGTAGCATACAAAGGGCTTGCAATCTCATCATCCGAATCACCAGCCAAGTGCTCGTTCGGATATCCGATGCGAGTGTCCATGCCCGTGATGTATTCCACCAACTGCTTTAAGTGCTTCAATTGGCTTCCACCTCCTGTGAGCACGATGCCCGCGATAAGCTTTTTCTTTTGCTCTTCGTGACCGTAGTTTTTGATTTCCACATAAACCTGCTCCACAATTTCTACTACACGGGCGTGGATGATTTTGGATAGGTTTTTCAGTGTGATTTCCTTCGGCTCGCGACCACGCAACCCAGGAATGGATACGATTTCATTGTCTTTGTTTTCACCTGGCCAAGCCGAACCGAACTTCATTTTCAACAGTTCTGCTTGCTTCTCGATAATGGAGCAGCCTTCTTTGATGTCTTCGGTAATTACGTTACCTCCAAAAGGAATAACAGCCGTGTGACGGATAATCCCATCTTTAAAAATGGCCAAGTCCGTAGTTCCACCTCCTATGTCTATCAAAGCAACACCCGCTTCTTTTTCTTCTTGGCTTAGTACCGCTTCCGCGGAAGCAAGAGGTTCTAAAGTGATATTGCCTAAGTCCAACCCTGCACTCTTGATACAGCGCCCAATATTTTTGATGGAGGAAACTTGACCTACCACCACATGGAAGTTAGCCTCCAAACGACCCCCGTACATACCACAAGGTTCCTTGATTTCGGATTGCCCATCCACTTTGTATTCTTGCGGCAATACGTGAATAATTTCTTCCCCGGGAAGCATCACCAGCTTATAGACTTGATTACAAAGCTTGTCCAAATCATCATCACAAATAACCTCTTCCGAATCGCTTCGTGTGATGTAATCGCTGTGTTGCAAACTGCGAATGTGCTGTCCGGCAATACCGACCACTACAGAACCGATTTTCAATCCAGCATTCAACTCCGCTTGTTCCACGGCCTGCTGAATGGACGAAATAGTCTGGGTAATGTTGTTCACCACCCCTCGGTGTACGCCAAGGCTTTTTGATTTTCCGGTACCGAGCACTTCAATTTTGCCATACTCGTTTTCCTTACCAATGATGGCTACAATTTTCGTTGTTCCAATGTCTAATCCTACAGAATAATTCCCTTGTTCCATACTTTTAAATTTTGGTGCACACCACCTGATTGTTAAACTCTAAGCTGACCACTGCGTAATTTTCCAAAGAGTTGTCCTTGGCTGCTTTCGCGTAAAAAGCCATAAAATTTTTGAACTTTTCATTCAAGTTGTCCACCCCACCCAAATTGACCACAAAATTCTCCAGTCGAAATCGCAACTGATAATCGCCTTCATTCACGATATGGATGCCAATCACGTTTTTTCGAAGGAACTCATCTTTGTTGATGTATTCCAAAATCACATAAGCATCCTCCAAGGATTTGCCCGTAACCTCACCTGTGATGATGGGCACCCTTGCTGAGTGATGCTTTGAAAGCGGCATGCGTTTTCCTTCGTCATCCAAGTAAAACTTGGAGGCGGATTCAATTCTTCCAATAGGTTTTCGCTGAACTATATTTGAAACAAGCCGGCCGTCTATGGTGAGATAGACTTGGGCTTTTTTGACCATATCGTTGGATTGAATTACCTGCTCTATGGTATTCAAAACTACTTCTTCTTTGGGCCTATTTTTTACGGGCCCATAATTTTGTATTAACAATTTATTAACTGAGGCTTCAGTGAGGTATAAGTCATTGTCGCCCAAAAAGTTAATTTCAGACTGCTCAATTTGCCGACGCTGGTTTCGGATTTCCGAAAATCCGAACATTGCGGTCGTCAGCACCACTAAACCTCCAAGCTTCCAAGCTTTCCAATTAACTTGCATAGGCTAGTTCGTTTTTAATTTTTTCTACTTCTTTTCCAATATCGCCAGCACCCAAGGTCACCACGATTTTATTGTTTGCCGCTTTGCAGGCGTCTACTACTTCTTCCTTTTGAACCAAGTGCTTTTTAGGGTTCTGGATTTTACCCAAAAGCCATTGAGAAGTGACCCCTTCAATGGGCTCTTCGCGAGCGGGATAAATGTCCAACAACAACACGGTATCGAATTGCGCTAAGCTTCGCGCAAAATCATCTACAAAGTCACGCGTGCGTGAAAACAAATGGGGTTGAAACACAACCGTTACTTTTTCCTGCGGATAGAATTCCGTCAGTGCACCATACACGGCATCAATTTCTGTAGGATGATGCGCGTAGTCATCAATATAAATGCGTTCAGGTGCCTTGATTTGATAGGAGAATCGCCGTTCAACACCCTTATAAGCGCCTAAGGCGGAAATCAATTGCTCAGCCGGACAACCTATTTCCAATGCCATGGACAAGGCAGCTAAAGCATTGAGCAAATTATGTCTTCCTGGTTGGTTGAACCGAACATTTTCATACGTTCCATTTGGTGTGACCCAATCAAACCGATACGTTCCGGTTTCAACCTGAATGTTTTCAATTCGGATATTCGAAGTGGCACCAAAACCAAATGTAGTCCCAGCAATAGGTAATCCTTCCCGAATGAAAAGCTTTCCTTCGGAACCCAAAAGTGCCTTGAATTCCCCAAACGCTTTTTGAAGTGCTTCTATGGAACCATAAATATCCAAATGGTCCGCATCCATCGAAGTGATGCACGCCATTTTCGGATGGAGTCGTAAAAAGGAACGGTCAAACTCATCTGCTTCCACCACGGAATACTTTGTTCCCGTTAAGACAAAGTTGCTTCCAAAATTCTCTGAAATCCCACCCAAGAAGCCTACAAAAGGCACCTCACATTCATGCAGTAAATGCGCAAGAATACAAGAGGTGGTGGTCTTTCCATGGGTCCCGGCGACCGCCAAACAAATAGTATCTTGTGTTACCGCACCTAGCAATTCTGAACGCTTCATCATTTGGTACCCGTTGTTCGAAAAGTATTGGAACCAAGCATTGCTTTTAGGCACCGCAGGCGTATAGACCACCAAAGTGTTCTCTTTATTCTGAAATGCGGCGGGCAACATTTCTATCACTTCATCGAACATAAGATGACAGCCCAATCCATTTAATGTATCGGTTATGGTAGAATCGACACGGTCATACCCTGCCACTTCGCAGCCGAGATGACGGTAGTATTTGGCTAAGCCAGACATACCGATACCTCCAATACCAATGAAAAATAGGTTATGTGCCGCGACTTTCTTCATACCAATAAGCGCTCGATTTCGTCCACAATATGTTCTGTTGCCTTTGGCAAGGCGAGTTTCTTTATGTTTTTTCCCAAGGTTTCTTGTTGCGATTCAGATGCGACCAAAGCACTAATAGCATTTTGGAATTCATCATCCAATTCGGTTTCCTTCAACATCAAGGCAGCCTCTTTGGAAACTAGGGCATCTGCATTTTTCGTCTGATGGTCTTCCGCTACATTCGGTGAAGGAATGAACAGCACGGGCTTTCCTATCAAACAGAGTTCGGAAACAGAACTGGCTCCGGCTCTTGAAATGATAAAATCCGCAGCGCCATAAGCGTAATCCATACGTTGGATGAAAGGCATCACCTTTCGCGTGGTTGACCCTGAGTTTTTATAGGTAGTTTCATACAGTTTTCCACACTGCCAAATCACCTGCAACCCCAAAGATTGCAAATACTCTTTTTCAGATTCAATGAGTTGGTTAACACGTCTGGCACCCAAGCTTCCTCCCAAGACCAACAGTGTTTTTTTATCTGGCTGCAATCCAAAATGTGCTAAGGCTTCGGTTTTGTCTACCTTAAGTTCAATCAAATCCTTACGCACAGGATTCCCTGTTTTCACGATTTTATCCTTCGGAAAAAAACGGTCCATTCTATCATAGGCCACACAAATACGCCGTGCTTTGGAAGCCAGCCATTTATTGGTGATTCCCGCAAAGGAATTTTGTTCTTGCAATACCGTTGGCACTTTTTTCCCAGATGCAGCTCTTAACAAGGGCCCGCTGGCAAATCCACCAGTACCAATAGCCACATGCGGCTTGAATTGGCGCAGAATCCCTTGGGAGCGCAACACACTGGAAATGACTTTAAGCGGAAACAATAGGTTTTTTAAACTAAGTTTCCGCTGAAGCCCGCTAATCCACAATCCTTTAATGTCATACCCTGCGGCTGGGACTTTTTCCATTTCCATACGGTCCTTTGCTCCAACGAACAAGAATTCTGCAGAGGGATGTCGCCTTTTCAACTCATCGGCAATGGCTATGGCCGGATAAATATGTCCGCCTGTGCCTCCACCAGATAATATGAATCTATAGTTGCCCACTTAATACTTCCAAAGGGTTATTATCGTCTATATCGTAGGTTTCCTCTTCGAGGTTTTCCTTTTTATTACTTGCACTTAGTACAATTCCGATTGCCATACAGGTCATCCAAATAGAAGTCCCTCCCATGCTGATTAAAGGCAGCGGTTGTCCCGTTACCGGGAAAAGTTGTACCACTACGGCCATATTGATAAGGGCTTGAAATACGATGGGCAATCCTACCCCGATGACCAATAGTTTAGAAAACACGGTCTTGGCTGAATTCGCCACGACCACAATCCGAAATAGCAACAGGAGGTAGAAAAAGAGCAATGCACCACCCCCCAACAATCCATATTCCTCTATGATGATGGCAAAGATGAAATCCGACGTACTTTGCGAAAGCATGTTTTTCACAACGCTTTTCCCTGCACCCTTTCCAATTACACCCCCTTCGGCAATAGCGATTTTCGCCAAGGTTAACTGATGTACATCATCCTTGTCTGCTTTTTCGGGAGCCCAAAAGGTTTCAATTCTAGATTTCCAAGTACCTGCTCTTTGCGGTAACACATCCGGCGCCTTGAACAACACGAACAGGAACATGGAGGACAATACCAATCCCGTCATCACCATAACAAAAAGATACTTCAAAGGGTATCCGCCCAAAAAGCAAAGCCCCAACACCAACAAACAAATGATGGCCGCCGTCGAAAAGTTTTCAGGCAGAATCAACAAAACCACCAAGGCGGTAGGCAGCCATAAGGGTAGAATACTATCTTGGAACCGTATTTTGGTTTCTTTGATTTTGGTGAGATAGCGCGCAATCCAAATCATCAAAACCACTGATGCCAAGGTTGATGTTTGAAAATTGACGCCAACGAATGGGATTTTAATCCAACGGTTAGCCGTCACACCCCCGATACGAGTTTCAACCGTCAACGTATAGGCCAACAAGATGAGCACAATCGGTAAGGCAATGATAGAAAGTCCTTTAAAGTAATGGGTTGGCACTCTATGCACCGCGTAGATAATTCCAAAACCAAGGAAAAGTAAAACCGCGTGCTTGATTAGGTGCCCAAACGTAGTTCCATCATCATTGACATACACCAAATTAGTACTGGCACTATATACTGGCAAAAAAGAGAATAGGGCCAACAAGGCCACAACGGCCCAAATGGCTTTATCTCCCCGCAAGTTTTTCAATAGCGCCCACATTGGCTTATAATTTTTTTATCTGTGCTTTGAATTGGTCTCCCCGGTCTTCGTAGTTTTTGAACAAATCGAAGCTAGCGCATGCTGGAGAAAGCAAAACACTATCTCCGCGTTCGGCAATTTTGTATGCCACCTTCACGGCCTCTTCCATGGAATAGGTTTCCACCATCAAATCGATGACGTTGCCAAAGGTTTCTTTGAGTTTGGTGTTGTCCATACCCAAACAAATGATGGCTTTTACCTTCTCGCGAACCAAAGGCATCAACTCGGTGTAGTCGTTCCCTTTGTCTACACCACCTACCAGCCATACAATGGGCTTGTTGATGCCCTCAAGGGCGTAATAGGTGGCATTGACATTGGTCGCTTTGGAGTCGTTTATATATTCGACATGGTTGATTTTCAACACCTTTTCCAGGCGGTGGGGTACTCCTTGGAAGGTTTGGATACTCTGACGAATGGCTTCCTTCCGTACATTCACCAATAAGGCGGCCAATCCGGCTGCCATGGCGTTTTTTACGTTGTGTTGCCCATCTAGGGCCAAAATATCTGTACTCATTTCCAAGGTTTTGTGTTCAACATTCAGTTTTATCGTTTCATTCTCAAGCCATGCCCCTTCCGTTAGCTTCTGCTTGATGGAAAAGGGTATTTTTTTGGATTGAACGGGGTGTGCTTTTAGACCTTCCGCGATGGCATCATCATCTATATCATAAATCAGGTAATCTTCTTCGGTCTGATTTTTGGCGATGGATAGCTTCGATGCGATGTATTTCTCGAATTGGTACTCATATCGGTCCAAGTGGTCGGGGGTGATATTCGTGATTATGGCGATATGCGGTTTGAACCTCAGAATACCATCCAATTGAAAACTGCTGATTTCCAAAACCATGTGTTCAAACGACTGCTCTGCCACCATTTTGGCGTAGCTATCGCCAATATTGCCTGCTACGCCTACATTCAATCCCGCATCTTTCAGCAAATGATAGGTGAGCATAGTCGTGGTGGTTTTCCCATTGCTTCCTGTGATACCAATGGTGTTGGCTTTTGAAAATTGGCCCGCGAATTCCATTTCCGAAATCACTGGGATATTGTTTGCCAATAGCTTTTGCACCAACGGCACTTTATCTGGAATACCAGGACTTTTCATCACTACATCTGCCTCTAATACATGCTTCTCAGTATGTCCTTCCGACTCCCATTCAATGTCAAAATGTTCAAGAACTTCTTTATATTTTGGTTTGATTGGCCCCGCATCGGATACGAAAACCGTAAACCCTTTTTGCTTTCCTAAAATCGCGGTACCTACACCGCTCTCGCCTCCACCAAGTACCACCAGAAAAGGCATCTTATCTGATTTTTAAGGTGACGATACTGATGATGGCCAATAGAATTCCTATAATCCAAAACCGCGTCACAATCTTACTTTCGTGATACTTTTTCTTCTGATAATGATGGTGCAAAGGCGCCATCAAGAATACCCGACGACCTTCACCATATTTTCGTTTCGTGTGTTTGAAATACCCTACCTGTATCATCACGGAAAGGGATTCCGCGAAGAAGATGCCGCACAATAAGGGCAACAACAATTCTTTTCGAACGATGATGGCTATCACCGCGATGACGCCTCCAATGGTCAAACTTCCAGTATCCCCCATAAAAACTTGCGCCGGAAAGGCGTTGTACCAGAGGAATCCAACCAAGGCTCCCGCAAAAGCCGCAATGAACACCACCAGCTCACCTACACGGGGGAGGTAAAAAATATCGAGGTAACGTGAGAACTGGATGTTCCCCGAAACCCATGCGAAAATGCCAAGCGTAAGCACAATAATAGCAGAGGAACCTGCTGCAAGACCATCAATACCATCGGTCAAATTCGCTCCGTTGGAGACCGCAGTCACAATCAAAATCACAACCGGTATGAAAATCAACCAAGCATAGTCCTTCAATCCTTCTCCCATCCAAGAAATCCACTCGGCATAATCCAATTCATTATTCTTGAAAAAGGGCACATTGGTACGAACGGCCTTAATCTCACCTCCGTTTATTTGTTCGACCACAAATTCTTCGGTGATACGCGTGGTATCTTTTTCTTTTAAGGTGACTTGTGGATGGAAATACAACACAGCCCCGACGATAAGTCCAAGCACCACCTGCCCCATCACTTTGAAGCGTCCCTTAAGCCCCTTTTTGTCTTTTTTGAAGATTTTGATGTAGTCATCGATGAAACCAATGACCCCCATCCAAAGGGTTGTTACGATAAGCAGAATGACATAAATATTCTTGATATCGGCGAAGAGCAAAACGGGCAACAAGGTTGACATGATGATGATGAGTCCACCCATAGTAGGTGTACCCGCCTTTTGCTGTTGACCCTCCAAGCCTAAATCACGGATGCTCTCCCCTATTTGTTTTGCTTGTAAAAAAAGGATGATACGCTTACCATAAACCATAGCAATTACCAACGACAACAAAACCGCCATGGCCGCGCGAAAGGTGAGAAAGCCAAACAAACTTGCCCCAGGAAACTGATATTGCTGTTCTAAATATTCAAATAGGTAGTAGAGCATTGTATCTTATTTCTTTAGCGTCGTTAAAGCGGTTTTTACTTCGCGGTAATCGTCAAAATCTGTTCGTACCCCGTCTTTTTCTTGGTACGTTTCATGGCCTTTTCCCGCCACAAGGATGATATCATTGGATGAAGCCAACTTACAAGCTGTTGTAATAGCTTGTCTACGATCTTCAATGGACAACACTTTATTGGCGTTTTGCGCCTCTACACCCTCCTCCATTTCCTTGATAATGGTCATAGGAGGTTCCGTTCGTGGGTTGTCTGATGTGAAAATCGCTTGGTCGCTCATCTGTGAAGCGATATGACCCATAACCGGACGCTTAGACTTATCACGATCACCACCACACCCCACTACGGTGATGACGTTTTCATTTCCAGTCCTCAATGCATTGATTGTTACCAATACATTTTTTAGTGCGTCCGGAGTATGGGCATAATCAACTATCGCTGTAATTTTCTTTTTCGAAATATAATATTGGAACCTTCCGTCCACGTTTTCCAATTCGCTTATCAGCCGAAGGATTTCCATTTTATCCAACCCCAAAATGTTTGCCGTAGCATAGATGGCCAACAGGTTGTAGGCGTTGAAATCCCCAATTAGTTTGGTCCAGATTTCGTTATCGTCAATCTTTAAAAGTTGCCCGTTAAATTGTCTTTCCAAGATTTGGGCCCGATGGTCCGCATAGGATTTCAAACCATAGGTAATTTTCTTCGCAGGGGTATTTTGCAACATAACCTTACCGTTCTTATCGTCCATATTGATAAGCGCAAAAGCAGTTTTGGGAAGGTCGTCAAACAGCTTCTTTTTGGTATCTCGATAATTGGCAAAGGTTTTATGATAATCAAGGTGGTCATGACTGAGGTTGCTGAAAATCGCACCAGCAAAAGTCAGTCCCTCGGTTCTTTTTTGATCAATACCATGGGAACTTACTTCCATAAAGCAGTATTCCACTCCGGTCTCGTTCATTAGAGCAAGGTTTTCGTTAATGGTCATCGCATCTGGAGTGGTATGGGTAGCGGGACGCACCTCGTCATCCACCATGATTTTTATGGTAGAAATAAGACCTACTTTATACCCCGCATTCTTGAAAAGCTGATAAAGCAAAGTGGTAATGGTGGTTTTTCCATTGGTTCCGGTTACCCCAACTAGTTTGAGGTTTTTGGAAGGCGTTCCATAAAAATTACTGGCCATTACTGCTAGGGCAGCTTGGCTATTTCTAACCTGCAAATAGGTAACCCCATTCACCAAGATTTTCGGAAGCGTTTCGCAAACCACGGCCAATGCACCCTTTTCAACAGCTTTGTCAATGAATTGATGTCCGTCTACAGTTACCCCATTGATCGCTACAAAAACATCATCCATTTTCACCAAGCGCGAGTCAAAATGCACATGGTTGATCATGACACTGGTATTTCCGCTTACCGAAAGCAACCGAACCCCGTATAATATGTCTTTCAACAGCGTCATGATAATTCGAGAATTATGGTTTTAACCGTTTTGATATCCGTGCCTTGGTCCACTGATTGCTTGGTCACCTTTCCGTTACCTTTTACTTCGACCTTTAATCCAATGTTCTCCAGAAGCGCTATTGCATCCATACCACTCATCCCCTTCACGTTCGGAACGGTTTGGTGTTGTTTTTGGATGGTGGCAAAGTATTTTTGATACGAATCTTCCAAAGCTTCGTTCTCCATTCTTTCAGGCGATACCGCATCAATCACTGGGGATGAGGTATATATTTTCTGTGCCATGGATTTGAATACCGGTCCAGAAACATCCGCTCCATAATATCCCACACTTTTATCTGGTTCATGAATGACTACGATGCAAGAATATTTGGGTTCATCTGCCGGAAAGTATCCCACAAAGGATGAGATATACGCTAGTTTATCAGGATCTTTACCCACATAGTTCTTTTGACAGGTTCCCGTTTTTCCTGCCATACTGAAACTTTCGGAATACAAGCCGTGACCGGTACCGTAATCTTGCACCACAACATCTTTAAGCAGTTGCTGTGCTTTCTTTACAGTGCTTTGTGAACAAATCGAAGGATTGGCAATGTTTGTACCAAAGCGTTTCAATACCCGATTGCCTTCTCGCACCTCCCTTATCAGTTTGGGCTGCACATAAGCGCCATCATTGGCTATGGCGTTATAAAACGCTAGCGTTTGCAAGGGAGTCATACTGATTTCATATCCATGGGACATCCAAGCTAAGGAAACGCCAGACCACCCTTTATCCCCTGGGAAACGCAAAACCGGTTCACCTTCCCCAACGATGGGCAATCCTATTTTTTTGTGAATTCCCATATTCATCAAGCGGTTCACAAACTTTTCGGGCTGGGTTTTGTAGTTCTCGTGAATCATTTTCGCGAAGGCCGTGGTCGAGGATACGGCAAAAGCTCTTGAAAGCGGGATTTTACCATAACCACCCCATTTGGAATCGTTGACCACACGGTCGTACAAGCGATAGCGTCCGCGTTCGGTATCGAAAACCGTGCTGGTATCCACCACCTTGTCTTCCAAGGCGGCAACGAGTGACATCAGTTTAAAGGTAGAACCCGGCTCGTGGGACTCCCCTACGGCGTAGTTGAGTTTCTCGTAGTATTTTCCCTCTTTGGTACGCCCCAAATTTGAAATCGCTTTGATTTCTCCGGTTCGGGTTTCCATCACTACCACACAACCGTGGTCGGCTTTGTATTTTTCCAATTGCCCCAACAAGGCATGATGGGCAATATCTTGAATATTGATGTCCAAAGTGGAAATGACATCTTTGCCGTCTTCCGGTTCAATAATGTTATCCAAACCCACTGGCTTCCACTGCCCTTTGGCAATTTTCTGCTTCAAGCGTTTACCTTCCTTTCCGCGCAAATAACGTTCCCCAAAAGCACCATCCAATCCAACTCGGGTGTAATATCCTTTTTCGTCGACACGCTCGTAACCAATGCTACGGGCAGCCATTTTACCTAAAGGATATTCACGAACCACTTTATGGGTTTCAATAAAGCCACCTTTATAAGGCCCTAATTCAAACAACGGAAAGCTTTTGATTCGGACATAATCCAAATAATCCACATTTCGTGCAATGAGTTTATACCGATTGCCATTCGCCCGTGCTTTACGGAATAGCCGCAGATAATGTGAAGAAGGACGCTGGAACAACATTCCCAAAGAGTCGGCCAACGCGGGCATATGCGCTTCGAAATTCTCGGGAGAAACGGTTTTGGCATCAAATCGAATCTCATATTTCGGAACAGAGGCGGCCAATAAGCTCCCATCGGCGGAATAGAGATTTCCGCGATTGGGCTCGATGGTAAACATCTTCTCGGTTTTGTTGAGCGCTAAATCCTTGTATTCTTGCCCTTTGACCATTTGGATATCAAAAAGCTTTACCATAATGCCAATAGAGAATACGAAAAGTAGTCCCGCTATGAGGTACAACCGATTCATGATATTTTTCTCTGTGATGGGCATTATTTTTCTTCTGCTTTTACTTTAATTTTTTTGGGTGGATCAATGGACTGCTCCAATCCACTTTCCGCCAAACTATTTTTAATGGACGATTCCAATCGCAATTGTTGGACTCGAGAACGCCCCTCGACGAACTCACTTCGCAGTTTTCGCACTTTTTCACTAAGGGCTGCAATTTCATGGACTTTTTTATCGGCTTGATGGCTGCTGGAAATCATCAAGGCCGCCAGAAAGGATGCAAATAAGAGGAACAGCCAGTTTTTGGGCGCGTCACCGCTAACCAAGAACTTCCCTTTCAATATGTCCAATATGCCTTTTTTCATTTCCTTTCTTTTACACCATTTACTTAAGCCGCACGTTCGGCAACTCTAAGTTTCGCGCTTCTAGCGCGATTGTTTTTAGCAATTTCAGCTGCAGTCGGAACTTGCAAACCACCGACCTTTTTTAATGGAGCGTTGGTGTTTCCGTAAAAATCCTTTTCTGCTTGGCCTTCAAAATTCCCATCCCGAATAAACCGTTTTACCAATCGATCTTCCAAAGAGTGATAGCTTATCAAACTGAGCCTTCCCTTGGCTTTCAACAACTGGGGCACTTGCAGCAAAAACTGCTTTAGCACTTCAATTTCTTGATTCACCTCAATTCGGATGGCTTGATATACTTGTGCCAATACCTTGTTTTCCCGATTTCTGGTTAAAAAAGGCCTCAACACTTGTTTTAGCCCGTCCGTTGTTCGGATGGGAGATTGCTCCCGCTGTCTCTCAATCACTCTGGCCATCGCTCTTGCGTTGCGCAATTCACCATACTGGTATAGCACATCTGCCAATTGCTCTTGGGAATACGAATTCACCACCTTATGGGCCGTCAAGGATTGTCCTTGGTCCATTCGCATATCCAAATCCCCGTTAAACCGTATGGAAAAACCCCGTTCGGCACTATCGAATTGATGGGAGGAGACGCCAAAGTCAGCTAGAATGCCATCCACTGCCGTTATGCCATAGAACTTTAAATATTGCGTAGCAAACTGAAAGTTTTGGTTGATAAGCTGGAAACGTGGGTCTTCAATGGAGTTCTCCAACGCTTCCGCATCTTGGTCAAAGGCAATCAATTTACCGTTCACGCCTAATCGTTTCAAAATTTCACGGGAGTGGCCTCCACCGCCGAAGGTAACATCCACATACACCCCATCTTCTTTTATGTTTAGCCCATCCACCGACTCTTGCAACAGAACCGGATTGTGATAGCCACTAGTCGTCATCTTCAAAAATCTCTTCGGCCAAATCGGCATAATCCTTCTCCCCTTCAGCCAGTACTTTTTCGTATTTCGTTTTATCCCAAATCTCGATTTTGTCAAAAACCGCATTGAGCACCACCTCTTTACCAATTCCAGCAAAGTCCACCAAGTTTTTAGGGATTTGCAAACGTCCCGTTTCGCCATCAATTGAAACCTCCTTCATACCTGCAACAAAGTTTCGCACGAAGGCATCGTACTTTCGGTTGATTTTGCTCTTCTTCATCACTTTCTTCATCAACTCATCAAATTCGTGCTTGGGATAGAGTTCCAAACATTGCTGGAATACCGACCGCTTAATCACAAACCCCTCGTTCATCACGGGCAACAGCTTATTCTTAAGGGAAACGGGCAATATCACCCTTCCTTTGGCATCTGCTTTACAATCGTGTTGTCCGATGATATGGGTCACTCGAAATCAATTGGTTAGTAACATTAACTCAAATATATAGATTTTATTTCCACATTTCTCCACTTTACACCACATTTGTTAATAAATAACCACTCAACAGTCAAAATAGATGCTATTTGGGTTCAGATGTCCCATTTTCCCCTTACTTCGTACCAACCGTACGGACCAATGGGTGTGATATGAATTGCCTATATTTGCCCCTCTACGTGCCAACTAACGATAGATGGAAAACCAAATCATTACGGAAGGAAAATTCAGGTACATTGAATTTGGAGAAGGGAAACCCATGATTATTTTACATGGCTTGATGGGTGGACTAAGTAATTTCCAAGGGGTTTCAGAATATTTTCCGCCTAAGGGCTACCAAGTCTTAATTCCAGAACTTCCCATCTACGACATGCCGATGTTGAAAACAACGGTAAAGAACTTTGCCAAGTTTTTGGAAGAATTCATCGAGTTTAAAAACCTAAAAGATGTCATTCTTTTGGGCAACTCTCTTGGAGGGCATATCGGACTTTTACATACTAGGCTTTTTCCTGAAATGGTGAAGGCATTGGTCATTACGGGCAGCTCTGGTTTGTATGAAAAAGCTATGGGTGATGGTTACCCAAGAAGGGGCGATTACGAGTTTATTCAGAAGAAAGCACAGGATGTGTTTTACGACCCCGAGGTGGCTACCAAAGAAATTGTTGATGAGGTGTTTGCGACCGTAAACGACCGAATGAAGCTGGTAAAAACCTTGGCCATTGCCAAAAGTGCGATTCGCCATAATATGAGCAAGGATTTACCCAAAATGGAAACCCCTACTTGCATTATTTGGGGAGAAAACGATACCGTAACCCCACCTGAGGTCGCGGAAGAGTTTCATCAATTATTGCCTGATTCCGACTTGTTTTGGATTGAAAAATGCGGTCACGCACCGATGATGGAACATCCTGATGAATTCAATGCAATTTTGGATTCTTGGTTGGAAAAGCGCAATTTCTAACGGATGCATATCAAGTCGGCTGAATTTGTCATGTCGAACACCGATGTGGCCAAGTGTCCTAAAGACCCCATTCCTGAGTATGCTTTTATCGGTAGATCCAATGTGGGGAAATCTTCCTTGATAAACATGTTGACTAAGCGAAAGAGTTTGGCCAAGACATCAGGAAGACCCGGAAAGACCCAGCTTATCAACCATTTTAAAATCAACAACAACTGGTTTTTGGTGGATTTGCCAGGATATGGATATGCCCGGGTTTCCAAAAAGGACAAGAAAACCTTTCAGAAATACATCACAGATTACTTTCAAAAACGGAAACAACTGGTTTCAGCCTTTGTCCTCGTCGATATCAGGCATGAACCCCAACCCGTAGATTTGGATTTTATGGAGTGGTTGGGCACCAACGGTATACCATTCGCCATCATCTTCACTAAGGCAGACAAGCTGAAACCTGCCGTTGTGGAACGTCAAGCGCAAGCCTACTTGCAAAAACTGATTGAGGGGGTTTGGGAAGAAGCTCCGCCGCACTTTATTACTTCCTCAAGCAGTCGTTTAGGGCGCGAAGCACTATTGGAGTATATCGACGAAATCAATAAAGAATTTCAGGGAACCCAACATTAAGCGGTCCGCTCTTCCAAAAGTTGAATCAAGGCCTGTGGTGTTTGTAGACTATTGAGTTCTTTGGCAGAAATCAAAACTTCCAGCCCATGCTCTCCTTCAACCAAAACAATTGGAAAATCAAACTTGTATCTAAATTTTGAGGCATAGGTCTTTTGAAACTCATCACGATGCAAAAACTCCATGGGATTTTGGCTTTCCTTTCTAAAACGTTTCCAAGTTTTATTCTCTCCAACTACACCATAGGTGATGTCACATAAATTGCAGTCGTATGTAGCTGGACTAAACACTTTATGCAGACTATCCAATACCGCGTTCTTTTTGCCCGAATCGGCATTGTAGACGAAAATCAACTTTTGCTTTTTCGAATTCATGGTCCGAAAATACAATTCAATGCAGCTTCTCCCCTGCCTTTTTTACCTTTTTCCCAGATAAATTTCCCAAGGCATCGTAAGCCGCATATTTGTATAGACTATGCAAGGTGGGGTAGTTGAAGACCGTCGCAATCAAATGATCTAAGGTTTTATGGTCG
>JBCBCH010000013.1:0-15552 GCA_038530835.1 Bacteroidota bacterium
CCGAGGTATATGACACTATGTTTGTCAAAGATTTGCTCCATGCCCCACCTGAACATATCTTTCAAGAAACTGATACCCTCCGGTTATTTCGGCAATTAAAAATATTGCGGTAAGTGGTGCATGGATTACACCAGCAATCAAACCTGCCATTCCAATCAAGGTGAAATTACTTTCTGAAACCTGAAATCCCACCCCAAGATTGTTAATGATTTTGGCGGCAACGTTGCCCAAAGCACTGCCCATAACCATGGTCGGAATAAAAATCCCACCCGCTCCTCCTGCTGCAAATGTGGTGGTCATTGCAATCGCTTTGAATAACGTAATGCCAAACAAAAGAGCAATAACTACCCAAATATTCTCTGTAAATGCATCAAAGGGTGTCTTTCCCAAAGCCTTGATATGGTCTCCTTCAAGCAGACTGTTGATGAATCCGAAACCTTCACCATACAAAGGAGGGATGGCGTAGAGCATAATCCCGATGGCAGCACCGCCAACCAATAGGCGGTATTTCGGACTTCGAAACGGTTTGAACCATTCCAAAATTTTAAAATACATTTTGGTGAAATAGATGGAAGCAAAAGCGGTAGCGACACCAAGTGCCACATAAAACAAGGTGTGTTTTAAAAGAAACCCTTCTGAAAGTGAAAAACTGAAAAGCACTTCATTGCCCAAGAAAAAGTACGACGTCAAAACAGCGGAAATCGAGGCTAGGAGAAGGGGTAACAAAGATGACATGGCCAAGTCAAGCGTAAATACCTCCAATGCAAAAATGACCGCGGCAATAGGGGACTGAAAAATAGAGGAAATAGCTCCGGCCGAGGCACAAGCCACCAAAAGCGAACGGGTTTTGGCATCCAAGTGAAAGAGCCGACTCAAGTTCGAACTCAGGGCCGCCCCCGACTTTACCGCTGGCCCCAACAATCCTACCGAACCTCCAAATCCAACGGTCAGAGGTGCTGCGATTAAAGGAGTATAAATATCTTTTACAGGCAATAAACCGCCTTTTTTGGATAAGGAAAATATGATGGAAGAGACCGCATGTTTCAGCGGACTTTTATGCACGAATTTCACATACAGAAATACCATTGCCAACCCGACCATGGGCAAAATGAAATACAATTGGTTTTCGGAAAAAACGATGCCTTTCTTTAAGAGCGATTGGATTAAGTAGGTGGTGTTTTTTAGGGTTACGGCAACCAACCCGGCCAAAAACCCTATCACCAAACTCATTAACTGCACAAACGTACGGTTGGATATATGGCGATACCTCCATTTTAAAAAGCGGGTAAGCAAACTTTTGGCTTTTGACGACATGTTATTGGTGCGGATAACCTAAAATTAGGGATTACTTCGCTATCTCCGCTTCCAAGTTTGCCAGGTCTTCCCTATAGATTTGATAAAGGGCTTCCACATAGGGTCGGGAATTGAAATACCCAGCTTCAAAATCTTCAATGGTTTCAGATAGCATCAACAAGGCAGAATCCTTCTGTTTTTGCTGATGGAATATTCGGGCAAGATGGTATTTGGCATCGGCTGACTTTTTAAAGTAGTGGATGATTTTATGGAAGTCCTTTTTAGCAGCTACCGTATCTTTTTGCTCCAATTGTGCCAATCCGCGATACAAAAATGCATTGATCTCCACCCAATCTTCACCAGATTCTTCAGTTTCATGAGAAATATGTTGATCAAAATAACGGATGGAGTTTTGGCAATCTTTCAAACCCAGATAAGCAATTCCCCGCCAGTAGTCCACGCTATGTCCTTGCGGATGGTCAATGTAAGGGGTCAACGTATCAGAAGCATTGAAATCTGCTATCGCTTTTCGGTAGTCCCGGTAAAACCACAAATAGAGATAACCCCGCCAAGGTTGCCAGGTTTTGGCATCGTGTTCTACGGCCTTGTCCATGTAGGGTTTCCATTTGTGGGGCATCCCTCTTTTTAGATATGCGACAGAAAGTTCGCGCCAGGCTTCAGCATAGGTGGTATCAATAAGAAGGGCTTTTTGGATTTGGTTCATCTCCTCGGCAGAACCCTGCCTGAACTGGGTTCGGATAACATCGTAAACGGCCTGTGCTTCTTGGCGAAGTTCTTCTTGTGATGGGCCATCAAGGGTTTGGGGTTTGGTCTCGCAAGCCCAGAATCCCAAAGTAAGGCCCAGACTAAGGAAGAATTTCAGTGATTTCCCCATTTTCGATTCGATATGAAAGGTACATATAACTATCCCAAACGTTTCCTCTGATAACATTCGGATTCCATTGCTTGAGTTGTACAGTCAGTTCAAAAATCTGCTCCACCATGTCCGCATCTAGCACGGTCGGTTCCAAGTCCAAATTGTTTTCATGGATGAGATAGCGTCCCGCCACACCTTCGCAGTTGATGACAAAACGGATGTTCAAATAACCCGAATCGGTATACCCACGATTTTCATAGTTGGAAAGGATAAAGTCTCGTAACCCTTTTTTGGTTTTACTGTAGGTCGCCTTTTTTGGATTATAGTATTGAGCAATGTAGTTTTCGTTGCAGACCTTAAATCCTTCTGACAACCGCGCTTTTGTGGAATCGATGTATTCCACATTATGAGTGTACTCTGGAAAATCCAATAGCTTGGGCTTTTTGTCTCCAACTTTCTGGCATGATGCGATAAGTAAAACACCAAAACCGAAAAAAGCGATGAAGGTTCTAAGCGATTGCATGTTTAGTCCGCGTTTAGCGATATACCCAATTCGTCCAGTTGAGCAGGGTCAATGTCTGCGGGCGCATCAATCATCACATCACGGCCACTATTGTTTTTCGGGAAGGCTATAAAGTCACGAATGGTTTCTTGTCCACCCAAAATCGCCACTAAGCGGTCCAACCCAAAGGCGATGCCACCATGGGGTGGCGCACCGTATTGGAAGGCATCCATAAGGAAGCCAAATTGCGCCTTGGCTTCTTCGGGCGTAAAACCAAGATGTTTGAACATGGTAGCTTGTATGTCTTTGTCATGAATACGGATGGAACCGCCCCCAATTTCATTACCATTCAAAACCAAATCATAGGCATTGGCTTTCACAGCACCTGGGTCGGAATCCAACAACTCCATTTGACCGGGCTTGGGAGAGGTGAAGGGATGGTGCATAGCGTGATAGTTGCCGGTTTCCTCATCCAATTCCAACAATGGAAAATCCACTACCCATAAAGGAGCGAATTCATCCGCTTTGCGCAAACCGAGACGTTCTGCCATTTCCATACGTAGCGCACTAAGTTGCGCTCGAGTGGCCTTAGCAGTTCCGGATAATACACAAATCAAATCTCCAGGTTGGGCCTTTGTGTGCTTTGCCCATAGTTCAAAATCTTGTGCGTCATAAAATTTGTCCACCGAAGACTTGAAACTGCCATCTTCGTTATACTTGACATATACCATTCCTTTTGCACCAACTTGGGGTCGCTTTACCCAATCAATGAGCTTGTCAATTTCTTTTCGGGTAAACGAAGCAGCTCCAGGTACGGCAATACCCACTACGAGTTCAGCACTATTAAAGACATTGAAATCCTTATGTTTTGCCACGTCATTCAGCTCACCGAATTCCATTCCGAAACGGATGTCGGGTTTATCATTGCCATATTTCGCCATGGCCTCATCATAGGTCATCCGAGGAAAGGCATCAATTTCAATATTGTGGATTTCTTTCAAAAGATGTCGCGTAAGCCCTTCGAAGGTGTTCAAGATATCCTCTTGCTCCACAAAAGCCATCTCACAGTCGATTTGTGTGAACTCAGGTTGTCTATCGGCCCTAAGGTCTTCATCGCGAAAACATTTCACGATTTGGAAGTATTTGTCCATTCCGCCCACCATCAATAGTTGTTTGAAGGTTTGTGGGGATTGGGGGAGGGCATAAAACTGACCTTGGTTCATTCTGCTGGGAACCAAAAAGTCCCGTGCGCCTTCAGGTGTTGATTTGATGAGGTATGGGGTTTCTACTTCAATAAAGTCTTGTTCAGATAAGTATTTACGAACCTCCATGCTCACGCTGTGACGGAAGATGAGATTGTTTTTCACTGGATTCCTTCGGATATCCAAGTAGCGGTATTTCATGCGCAGGTCATCCCCGCCATCCGTTTCATCTTCAATGGTGAATGGAGGTAGCAACGAAGGATTCAGCACGGTAAGACGCTCTACCAATACTTCAACGTCTCCTGTTGGCAGGTTGGGGTTTTTGGAAGCACGTTCCACAACCGTTCCGGTAACTTGGAGCACCGTCTCGCGCCCCAGTTGCCTTGCCCGTTCCAAAAGAGTTGGGGTAGAACGTTCTTCATCCATCACCAATTGGGTGATGCCATAACGGTCACGCAAATCAATCCAAACCACGAAACCTTTATCGCGGGTTTTTTGAACCCATCCGCTTAAGGTTATACTTCGACCAATATCCGCAGTGCGTAGCGCACCACAGGTAACATCTCTATACATGCTTTAAAATATGAGGGACAAATTTAACGGTAATGTGCCTATTCTACGCGAGATATCATTAAATATTGACGAGCCATAAAAAAGTTGATGTTTCCAATTGAATTATTCCTGAGCTTGCGGGTAGTCTTTAATAAAGCCTACTTGACCAAACGCAAAGAAGGCAGGATGAACTACCAAACTTATTTACATTTCTCAATAACGTAATTATCTAAAAAACAATGGCTTATGGATTTAAA
Organism: Bacteroidota bacterium; assembly: GCA_038530835.1. Classification (GTDB taxonomy): domain Bacteria; phylum Bacteroidota; class Bacteroidia; order Flavobacteriales; family Flavobacteriaceae; genus Flagellimonas. The sequence goes on from JBCBCH010000013.1 coordinate 4,684, forward strand.
GTTAATTTAATGTAAACTAAATGTTATGTAAATATCTCTTTAACGTAAAATAATTACTATCTTTACACCGTTGTTAGGTAGATGGCAATGAAAATCCAAAATGATATGAAGAAAGCAATATTTATTTTTTTAATGGTTTTTTCGGTTTCTCTGTATCCTCAAGATACAAAACCGACTCTTAAGAAGGTGGGCAAATTGATGCAAGCCACCTACTTTCATGATAATGGTAACATTGCGCAAACAGGCTTCTTGCTTAAAGGTAAGTTGCATGGGCAATGGTTGATGTACGATACGACTGGCAAGAAGATTGCTTCAGGAAAGTATGAAGAAGGCAAAAAGGCAGGCAAATGGTTCTTTTGGGAAGGTGAAATCCTAAAAGAAGTAGACTATGCGGACAACCGTGTTGTCAATGTCAAAAAATGGAACAAATCTGAAGTAGTTTCAGTAGACTTGTAGTCAAATTGGGTGTTTTAAAAAAGCCCGGCTTCTGGCCGGGCTTTTTTGTTTTTAACATTCATTGCTTTTAATTAGGCAGCAATATCCAAAACTTCTTTTTTGGTTTCCTCTTTTTGACTGCGATTTCTTCGAATACGCAGTTTTAGTTTGTACACCAAACTAAAGAGGATTGGTACTACAATCAAGGTCAAGAAGGTGGCAACCAACAACCCATAAATTACAGTCCAAGCCAAAGGTCCCCAAAAAATAACATTGTCCCCTCCAAAGTAAATATTCGGATTGAACTCGCTAAACAGGGTAAAGAAGTTTATATTAAATCCAGTAGCCAGCGGAATCAGACCCAAGATAGTGGTAATAGCGGTCAACAATACCGGACGTAATCTCGCTTTTCCACCTTTCACTACCGCTTCCAAAAAGTTTTGTTGGTCTAGAAGTTCATCTTCCTCTATATCCAACTCAACTTTTTTACGGTCAATCAACAATTGGGTATAATCCAAGAGCACTACTCCGTTGTTCACAACAATTCCAGCCAGCGAAATGATTCCCATCATGGTCATCATGATCACGAAGGCTGACCCTGTCGCCACGATTCCGCCGAACACTCCAATGAGGCTCAAGAAAATCGCCAACATGATGATTCCGGGTTTGGAAACCGAGTTGAATTGGAAAATCAAAATGAAGAAGATCAACGCCAATCCTGTGAAAAAGGCACCCATCAAGAAGGCCATTTGCTTGTTCTGTTCCTCAATTTGTCCCGTATAGTCTACGGAAATGGAAGCGGGCAATTCGGTGAAGGAATCCATTTCATTTTGAATTTTGCCCACGATAGCCCCTGCATCTGTGTAACCAGGTGCCAACGCGGAATAAACCGTCACTACTCTTCGCGTATCTCGGTGCTTGATGGCACTAAATCCTGAATTATAGGTTTTATTGGCGACAGCGGAAACGGGTACTTCCTTGATTTGCCCAGAGGATTGGTCCCTAAACGTAATGTTTTGATTAAACAGAGCACTAGTATTGTATCGGTTTTGTTTGTTGAAGCGTACGTAGATATCATAATCTTCACCATCTTCTTTATAAATACCGGCCTTGGCCCCAAAAATGGAATTCCGTAACTGCTGTCCGACCAAACCAGTGGCTACACCCAATTCTCCTGCTTTTTTGCGGTCGACTTCAACCAACAAAGAGGGTTTGGACTTGTTTACGTCGATTTTGAGCTCATCAATACCAGGGATATTTTTTGAATTGATGAAATTTCGCATCTTCTCTGCCGAAACAATCAATTCGGAATAATCCTCTCCCTCCAACTCAATATTAATGGGGTACCCGGCAGGTGGCCCTACAGCATCTTTTTCAACGGATATGGCAACGCCTGGATACACATCTTTCAAAGCTTCTTGCACTTTTTTCAATAAGTCATTACTATCGGCACCCTCACGGAATTTGTATTCCCGCATGGTCGCGGTGATTTTTCCGCGGTGCGGCATCTCAGCGGAAGACCCACCATCCGTTTGTGGATTACCAGCGCCTTCTCCCACTTGAGATACGGCACTTTCCGTCAAGAAGTTGAAATCTCCGTGCAAATAAGCCTCCTCGTTGATAATGGTATACACCCTTTGCTCGATGTCTGAAGTAATTTCATTGGTCTTTTGGATATCTGTCCCCTCAGGATATTCGATATAGACGATAATCTGGTTGGGCGTATTGTCTGGGAAGAACTCTACTTTTGTTCGTTGACTGCCTACGGAAGCACCAAAACCGCCAAACGCCAAAAACAATAGCACAAAAGTGCCTATGGCGATAAAAATTGGTCTTCTTCCGGATAAAGCACCTCTAAGGGTTTTTTCATAGAATTTTTCCCAACGGGGCAAAATCTTGTTTTGGAATCCGTTGGCCCAGTTGCGCAAGAACAAGCGGTAAATCCAGAGCAAAACTGCCGTAACCACCATTAAGGTTCCCAAAGCGCGATAAGCCCCTCCAAAGAGCATAATCAAAATCCCAATCGCTGCAACTATGGAAGTGATTCGGATGATTTGTTTTAAAGGCATTTCCTTGTCTTCAGTAGTCATGTAACGGGACACCAACACCGAATTGAAAAAGATAGCCACGAATAAAGAGGATCCTAGAACCACCCCTAGTGTTCTTGGGAAATAAATCATGAACTGACCCATAACACCAGGCCATAAACCCAAAGGAATGAATGCGGCCACGGTGGTAAGCGTGGATATGATAATAGGAAAAGCGATTTCCCCTATACCTTTCTTAGCCGCCTCTATTCTTGACATCCCTTCTTTGTCCATGAGGCGATAAGTATTTTCGACCAACACAATTCCGTTGTCGACCAGCATCCCCAATCCCATAATCAATCCGAAGAGAATCATCGTATTCATAGTGAATCCCCATAAGTCCAAAATCATAAGGGACATGAACATTGACATTGGGATGGCGAAACCAACGAACAGGGCATTTTTGAAGCCCAAGAAGAACATCAAAACCGTTACTACCAATATAATTCCGAAGATGATGTTGTTTACCAAATCATCAACTTGACCAATGGTTTTGGACGATTGGTCATTGGCTATGGTCACGGTCAAATCTTGTGGAAAAACCTTTTGCTTGGCATCTTCAACAATAACCTGAATTTGCTCAGCTGCCGCCACCATGTTTTTTCCGGCACGTTTCTTAACGTCAAGCATGACCACGGCTGCTCCAAACTCTCTGGCATAAGTGGTTTTGTCTTCTTCCTTAAACGACACCGAAGCGATATCTTTAAGATAAATCGGGTTGTCGTTTTCAGATTTTACCACAAAGTTGCGCAGCTCTTCGGGATTATCAATTTCACCGACAATACGGATGGTACGACGTTGTCCACTGGTAATCAGGTTTCCTGCGGAAGTGGTCATGTTTTCGCGACTAATGGTATTGATTACGTCGTCGAAACTTACCTTGGCAGCCATCATTTTGTAGATGTCAACAGCAACTTCCACCTCTTTTTCCTGAGCCCCGCGTATGTCAACTTGCTTGATTTCGGAGAGACTTTCAATTTCATCTTCCAGATATTCCCCAAATTCTTTCAGCTTTTCCACGGGATAATCCCCAGAAATATTGATGTTTAGGATGGGAATTTCTTCCGACATACTCAAATCAAACACATTGGGTTCCACTTTGGCACCATTGAAGGTAGGCCAGTCTTCACCTGCGGTTTGGGAATCTACTTCATCTTTAACCTTCTGTTTGGCCGCCTCTACGGAGATATTTTCATCAAACTCCACAATGATGATGGAATAATCTTCTTGGGAAGTTGAGGTGATTTCGATAACATTGCTGACTGTCTTGAGTTCATCTTCCAAGGGGTCGGTAATGAGCTTTTCAATATCTTCCGCGGTGTTTCCTGGAAACAACGAGCTGATGTAAATCTTGGTTTCCTTTATTTCAGGAAAGTTTTCCCTGGGCATGCTGAAATAGGCCGAAGCACCTAAGAATAGGATTACGGCGATTAGCACGTACATCGTGGTTTTATTGTCAATAGCCCACGAGGATAACTTGAATTCCTTATCTACTTTTTTCTTTTGCTGTTTCATTCCAAAGGCTATTTACTGTTCATGATTTTCACTTTTTGCCCGTCTTTTACACTTCGGGCTCCCTCTTCGATGATGCCATCACCGTTACTGATACCTTCCAAAACCTCAACGTAATCCCCTTGCGTTTTGCCCGTAGTAATGATGGCTTTTTTCGCTATGGATTCCGTAGTAGAAGAATCAGCGCTCACCAAGTAGACATATTGTTGCCCTTGTGCATTTTCGGAAACAATGCTTTGGGGAATCAAAATGGCACTTTCGTTGGTATAATCATTAATCATCACCTTCGCCGTCAAGTTGGGTTTGATTTTACCACCTTTGGTTGGCAATCCAATTTCGGCAGTAAAGGAACGGTTGGCAGGATTGATGAAATTTCCGGTAGAACGTACCTTAGTAGAAACGCTATCCCCTAAAACCGGGAAAAACACTTCAACGTTTTTACCGGGACTTACATTGGGCAAATGACTTTCTGGTATTTCAACCTCTACATACATATTGGAAAGGTTAACGATTCGAAATACCTCTGAACCTTGTCCTGGGCTTACCACCGTTCCTTGATCTTTGATAACATCGTCAATAATGCCTGAGAACGGTGCTCGTATGGTTGACTTGGCCAATTGGCTTTGCATTTGCTTCACGGCACTTTCTTGTGACTCGTAAGTAGACTTTGCCTGTAGGTACTGAATTTCAGAACCAATGTTTTGTTCCCAAAGTCTTTTTTGACGTTCGAAGGTAGTTTTGGCCAAGGCCGCTTGGGTTTTCATCTGTGCCAATTGACTGCCGACCCCTCCATCATCAATCGACGCCAGCAATTGTCCTTTCGTTACTTTCTGTCCTTCCTTTACGTAAACTCTGTATAAGGTTCCGGCCATTTCAGGATAAATCAAAACGTTTTGCTTGCTCATCACATCACCTTGTAGCTCCAAATAGTGGTCAAACTTTTCGGTTTTCGCTTCAAAAGTGGTGACCAAAGGAAGCTTTTGACTGTCGTCTAAAGAAGCAATGGCGGAATCCAATTGTTTGATTTCAGCTTCAAGGTCCTTTTGCATGCCGATGATTTCACTTCGCTTTGCGCGGATGGCACCCAAATCATTAGTGTCAAGTACACTTTGCACAGAGGCTTCGCTTCCTCCTCCACAGCTGCTGAGCAACAAGGTGAACAAAACGGTGTAGATAGCTGTTTTCATAATGATATATTGTTTTTTGATTATTGATTTAATATGGTTTCCAATTCGGTTTTTCGATTGATGACATCCACCATGGATTGCAAATACTCCTGTTGGGACGAATACAATTGGGTTTGGGCTTGTCTGAGTTCGAAACTGGTGGCAATCCCCTCCGCATATTTTATCTGGTTTTTGTTTTCGATTCGCTCTGCCAAGGCCAAGTTTTCTTTTGAAGTACCAAACTCCTCAATGGCCAAAGTGTAGTTGCTTCGAGCATTTGCCAACTGCAATCGAATTTGCTCCTCGGCTTGGGTAAGCTCTGTTTTTGCTTGTTCCAAGGCAATTTTTGCTCTTTGGGTACTTGCACTTCTCTTGAGGGAACTAAAAATGGGAATGCTCAAATCAACACCAAAATTGGAGAAAGCAAACCAATCCTGTCCTTGGCTAAGAAAGTTAAAGGAGTCACTGAACGAAAGTCCTCCGTAATTGATAAAAGCATTCAATGTGGGCAATGCGCGACTTTTCGCAAGCTTAAGTTCATAAAAGCGTTGTTCGTTTAAATTGTTGGCCAGCTTGTAGTCCACATTGTTTTCTACATTGAATTCCGCACGGACCAATTCAGGGGTAATTTTTCGCTGTGTTAGGGTTTCCAAGTCTTCCGTTAGCACGGTTGGATTTTCAATAGGAAGTCCCATCATTAAATTCAACATCTGCAAGGTGATTTTTTCCAACCTTCTTGCATTTTTCAGTTGATTGTCTACAGAGGTGAGCGTAATCTGTAACTGATCCACACTTTCTTCGTCGCCCAACCCGTTTTCATACACCTTTTTGGTTTCAAACAGGTTTTTCTCAAGCGTCGCTTTGTTGTTTTCGGAAATCTTTACGCTTTCTTGGGCCACCAATACATTCCCATAAGCTTCTACTACGGATTTGCGAATATCCAAATCAGTCTTTTCTTTGTTGTTTGCGCTAAAGCTTAAAAAAGCTTTGGTAGCTTGTACTCCTACGATGTAAGAACCATCGAAAATCTGTTGGGTAAGAGTAGCTGTGGCGGTCATCTGCTGTGGTTGACCGAAAACCACTTCGACAAAAGTACCTGGTTCCCCACCTCCAATTTCACCAGGCAACTGGACTACTTGCTGCTTTAATTGGTTTTGATAGTTGACGGCACCATTGATTTGCGGTAGACCGTCTGCAATAGTTTCCCACTTTTGTTTTTGGGCGTCGGTCATATCGCGCTTGGCGTTGATGACGTTATAGTTGTGCTCCAATGCATACGCAATGGCCTCGTCCAAACTGTATTGGTTTTGGTTTTCTTGTGCCAATAATAAAAAAGGCAATAGAAAAAAGAGGTTGGCAATGAATGTTCGCATTTATTCGTGGTTTGAATTGATGATTTCGTTTAATATTTTTCGCCCCTTTGGTGTCACGATTCCCCTGAGGTGATATTCGAGAAAATAGTCTTCAAGCTGTGCATGGGAAAACATATTCAAAGGGAAAAGACCTTGGTCTTTGATACTTATAGCTCCGGAGAAATAGATTCGAGAAACGAACTCGATGTCCAAATTTTCCCGATAGATTTTCATTTCCATACCGCGTTTAATATTGTCAAGCACACAGGTACGCATTACATCAAACTGCTTTTTCTTAAGTGTTTCGTGCAACCTGGGATAATATTTTTGCAGTTGGTATTGGGGAGAAGTCTTTTCTCCCTTTAGGTGCTCCATTGCAAAACGCTTGATTTCATAGAGCTCTTCGATAGGATTTTTGCCCAGAGCCACAATTTCGTCTATCCCGTCAGAGATGCACCAAAAAAGATCCATGGTACATTCCTCTACCAATTGGGTCTTGTTTTGAAAGTGAGAGTAAATCGTTTTTTTGGAGATGCCCATTTGCTGTGCCAAGTCATCCATGGTGACACTCTTGAAACCCAAGTTCAAAAAAAGCTCGGTCGCCTTATGTAAGATTTTATCTTTCATTTGAGCGGTCAAAAATATTAAGGAAACTAAAAACACAAAAATAGTTTCCAACGTTTTACATTTTTTTAACGCTTATTTGACTTTCCAACTTATTCAAGGTTTGACCCCAAGGATAACGATAGACTATCCTTTTTTTCAAGGCTTTCGGAGCTATTGCTCCAACGGCTCCAAAAAAACAATCTTGAGGGTTTGACTTTGCTGTGCTGCGCTTTGGGTTTTTTGTCCTTCTGTTCCATGTGATATGTTTTATTGATTGATTCATGCTCAGTACGGCAATACGAATCACCTACTTATTGACGTATGAAAAAAGATTTTTTGGACCCGATTGTGGTTTTTTATCCTGAACGGTCAAAAAAACGGTCTGAATTGATATGGTCATGGGCTTAGTTTGAAGTGCTTTCTTCACCGCCATTTCCTTCATTCTGTTTGCGCTGTACATAGGCTTCATAGGCCTGTTGCCCTTCTTCTTTCCAATAGCTATCGTAATACTTCCAGTCTGAAAAGTTCTTTCTTGAGTTACAGAATTCTTTGAGCTTTTGATTGCGCTGCTTTTTCTTGTGCCCTCCTTTTGAAGAGCCACCTCCAAAACCAAATAGGATTTTGGAAAGCGCGAGAATCCCAACCGCCTCCCAATAGTTTATGGCGCGCAGCCCGAACAAATCGGGGAGCAACCAATTCCAAAGCCACATCACCACGAACCCTATCAGTAGGATGAACAGGAGCACGATGATGATCATGAAAAAACCTTTAAAGGCCATACGAAAGCCGCTTTCAAAGCTGTTTGTGAAATTGTCTCTAGTATTCATTGTATTTGTTTTTTGTTCTTTCTAATTCCAAATCTTTTGTAAGTATTGATAGGGCTCGATGTCTTCGCGACATCAAAGTTCCTTGAGAAATGCCACTTTCCTCTGCTATTTCTCTATAAGTGTATCCTTCAAAATCAACGGCAATAATAATATCCCTGTATTCGGGTCGGAGCGCTTGGATTTTTGTTTTCAATTGTTCTTCCAACACCGAGGCATATCTATTGTCCGCTTCCGAATAGAACAGTTCAACGAACTCCTGCCAGCGCATTTCCAAATTATCTTCGGGATAAGTGGTGTTCTTGCCCGCTCGCATGAGGTCTATAATTCTATTTCGGATGGAGTGGTATACAAAACCAGCAACATTTTGAATAGGTGTATCATTCGAAGCACGTGAAAATACCCTAAGGGCGACGTCTTGAACGATATCCTCCGCATCCCTGTCCGAACTATCCGAAATTCGAGATTGCACATACCGCTTCAATGACCCATATTCTTGGTCAAAAAAAGTAGTAAGGCTGTTATAGTTGTTCCTTTTTGTGGGCGTCACTTATCGTTTGTTGAGAAACTCCGCCTATAAAGACGGGGTTTTTCAAAACTATTGCGTTTTTCAGGCAAACTTTTTTCTTTTCTTGCGCTTCTTCGTTCGTTCAAGGCTATTTTTGAAGCTATGAATCATGAAAAAGTCATTGCTCAGTTGCGACAAAGCGTTCTAGAGCATATTAAAGCCACCATAGTCATAAAAGAGCCCCAAAGTCTGTATGCACCGATTGAGTATATCATGCAATTAGGGGGCAAGCGCATGCGACCCGTATTGACCCTTATGGCGGCCGAAGTTTTTGGCGGACAAGCCAAAAACGCAATAAATGCAGCTATGGCAATTGAAGTGTTTCATAACTTTTCTTTGGTCCATGATGATATTATGGACGACGCACCCTTGCGAAGGGGAAAAACTACCGTACATGAAAAGTGGGATATCAATACGGGAATCCTTTCTGGGGATGCCATGCTGATTTTGGCCTATCAGTTTTTCGAAAGCTATGAATCCGAGATGTTCAAGACACTTGTCACATTGTTTAGCAAAACAGCCATTGAAGTTTGCGAAGGACAACAGTACGATGTGGATTTTGAATCCAGAATGGACGTCACTTTGGAGGAATACCTTAAAATGATTGCCTACAAAACGGCAGTTTTGGTGGCTGCCGCAATGCAAATGGGAGCGATTACTGCTGGTGCTTCGGACGAAGATGCCCAAAGCATTTATGAATTTGGTAAAAACCTGGGTATTGCGTTCCAACTGCAAGATGATTATTTGGATGCCTTCGGCGATGCGGAAAGCTTTGGCAAACAAGTTGGAGGGGATATTATTGAAAATAAAAAAACTGTTCTTTTTATAAAAGCATTGGAGTTCTCGAGCGCGGGGCAAAAACAACAACTGCTTGCATACTACTCGGAACAACCTGAAGAGGTAACTGAAAAGCTGAGTGTCGTCAAAAAAATCTTTGTTGAGAGTGGTGCGGTGGAATTTACCAAAAACACCATTGCCGAGTATACCGAAAAAGCCTTTACTTATCTAGAGAATTTATCTATTTCTGACACCAATAAAGCGTTATTGGAAACCTTTGGCACCCAACTAATGAATCGAAAAATTTAGAAGATTCTGCCAAACAGTGCCCTTAAGAAGGGAAAAGGACTGGGTGCTGACATCATTAAAATATCTTCACCAAATGAAGTGCGGTTGTCCAAAAATTTGAGAATTAACGGAACTTTTCGTTTTCGAAATAGTGATTCGAATATGGATTGTCCCAAACTGTTGTCTCGCGCTAGTACATCCAAAAGGAGCATATCGTAGAAGCGGAACTTATCGTTTCGATGAAATTTGGATAATGGCTTCCCCGTCTTGAGGTATTTCACCAATTCCTGAACCTTTCTACTACTATTGTAAAAAGTAAAGCCCGTACTCGGTTTGGCCCATCCACCCGCTATGCCAATGCCAACTACTTTGTTCGTGTTCCATTTTTCGAAAGGGAAACAACTCATCGGAATATTCCCCTGTTCGGTTTCGGTTATCTCGTAGTTTACATTTGGAAAATGCTCTTGGAGGTATTCTTTTATGGCGTCCTCGTATTCCGAACGTTCGAGAGGTTCCGCTGAAAACAAGGTGTATTCAAAAAGGGCTTCAGTTTGGGAAAACGGCAGCAAATACATAAAGCGAGTGTTGCCCTTTTGGGGTACTGAAAAATCCATGAATCGGGCCGTTTGGTCATCCAAAACCGCTTGGTCCAAGCGAACGAACCAGCCGACAAAGTGTTGTTGCAACACTGGATATTTCTTTTGGTTGAGGATGGATTGATAGTCAAAAAGACTGGAAAAAACCGTTGAAGCCTCGTAAGATTCATGAGTAGTTTTCACCGCAACCCCCTCCTCTGTTTCTTGTATGGATTCGATGTTTTCCGTTACCCAGGTAATGTTTGATAAAGCGCTGAGCTTGTTCCGATAATGGTCATAAAAATCCAAACCCCTGACCAACTTATAACGATAGGGAGCAATATTGGTGTCCAAACGTAAGGTCTTACCGGCAAAATAGATATTGGGCCATATCTTATGGGCTATTTCGTCAAACTGACCTGGACCAACTTCCCAAAAACACCAGGTCCTATCGTTCTGTTGTTTTAGGTCCTTGTCAATCAATAAAATGGACTTGGAAGCAAAAAAGGAATCACTGCCCAAAGCGTCTGCCAATAAGAGACCGGAAGCGCCTGCTCCGGCAATAATATAATCGTATTTGGACATGCTTAAAAGTACACATATTTTAAGCATAACCCTCATGGAAATCGCTTGCAAAGTGCTGTTTATTGGGTGCGATTTGTTCTCAAAAACAAATTTA
>JBCBCH010000014.1:0-15273 GCA_038530835.1 Bacteroidota bacterium
AACCGCGAATCATGTACGCCTCGGCAACTGGTTTGGGTACGGATCTGAGAATCAAATCTATTCCACTCACAGAGGAAATGAGGGATGGTATCGTGGGCTATGAAAACGTTTCCCCTTCCAGTACCACCGATACCTATGTGTTTGGAAATACAGCGGGCTATATTACCTTATCGTTAAACCAGATTGCTTCAAAAGCGTTTTCGGTTTACTTGGGAGGGGTGGACAAGGTTGTTTTGGGCCGTACGACGGAGTCTCTACCTCTTTCGGGAGAAAATGAATTTGAGCACGATTCCAATTCAATTGAATTGTCGTTTTATACTCCAGAATACGGCGCGTTGACCCAACCGCAATACCAATATCGACTTACGGGAATGTATGATGACTGGAGCGTTTGGTCCGAAAAAGCCGAGGTTCGTTTTGAAAACCTGCCAGCTGGAACCTATGAGTTTGCCGTAAAAGCCAAAATGGGAAATGTGCTATCCAATAACATTGCGAAATACGCTTTTACGATCAAGAAACCTTGGTATCTCTCTAATGTAATGTGGTTTTTCTACATTATCGGTGGTCTCTTTATTGGTATTTCCATTCATACGCTTTACCGCAGGTATTATCACAAAAGACAGCGCAATATCATTGAATCGAATCAAAAGGAGATGGAGCTCCAACGTGTGCAGAACGAAAAGGAAATCATCCGCATCAAAAATGAACAGCTTCGGAAAGAGTTTCAAGATAAGAGCAATGAATTGGCCGCTTCTACGATGAGTATCATCAAAAAGAACGAATTGCTCTATAAAGCCAAAGAACAACTGATGGCGAGCGAAGGGGATACCGAAAGTATTCGCCCAATCATCCATACCATTGACAAGAACCTAAATCAAAGTGATGATTGGGAACTATTCAAAGAAGCTTTCAACAATGCGGATAGGAAGTTTTTGAAAAAGTTGAAAAAAGTGCACCCCAACTTATCTCCAAATGACATTAAGTTGTGTGCTTATTTACGCTTGAACCTCTCCTCTAAAGAGATAGCTCCGCTGCTCAATATTTCGGCGCGTAGTGTCGAGATCAAACGATATCGTTTGCGTAAAAAACTTGGTTTGGAACACAATATCAACCTGGTGGACTACATCTTGAAGCTTTAAGGGCCGTTTCCAAACCTTACAAGACCTCAACATTACCTATACAAGTCCAAAAACCAAAGATTCTTCCCTTGTATCCATAACATAGCCTTAGCCCTTATAATTCCGTGTAAAATTGAGAATATCGCAAAAAAAACATCATTTTTTTGTCATGTATATTTTTTGTAAAGGTTCAAAATGCGGAGTTGCTAAATAATTACGATAAGTTTAACTGTTGCAAAATCCGGTACGCCGTACTTCATCAAAAAAGGTGTGCCATCAATGCCAGAAAAACTAACAACTATGAAACACAACTTGATGCGATTATTGTTGCTTCTACTTTTTACCTCTGCCTATGCGCAGGACCAAGTAAAGGTGGTAAAAAATGAAGAAGGAGCGAAGCTGGTGGTCAATGGAGAGGACTTCATGATCAACGGTATGAATTGGGACTATATACCTATAGGTACCAATACCGTAAATGCCAAATTTTGGGAAAAGTCTGATGACGTTATCAAAGCAGGCTTGGATACGGAAATGTCCCTCCTAAAAAATATGGGGGTAAATGTTATTCGCCAATACACTGGAGTTCCTGCAAAATGGATTCAGTACATCTATGAAAACTATGGTATCTACACCATGCTGAACCACTCTTTCGGTAGATACGGTTTAACCTTAAAAGGAGTTTGGACACCAGTTACGATATATGACGATCCGTATACGGAAGAATTCCTCTTAAAGGAAATGAAGGAGCTTGTGGAGGGGTATAAGGACACCCCGGGTCTGTTACTGTACTTGCTCGGAAATGAAAACAACTACGGTCTGTTCTGGGCAGGAGCCGAGACTGAGGATTTTCCGGATGACGAAGGAAGGATACAATACATTGGAGAGAGTAGAGGTCGTCCGATGTATCGTTTGATGAACGAAGCTGCGAAGATGATGAAATCCATGGATGCCTCCCACCCTGTAGCTATTTGTAACGGGGATGTCCTATTTATTGATATCGTTGCAGAAGAATGTAAAGATGTGGATATCTATGGTACCAATACCTATAGAGGTGTTTCTTTTGGAGATATGTTCCAGGTGGTGAAAGACAAGCTGGATATGCCCGTAATGTTTACCGAATTTGGCGCGGATGCTTTTAACGCCATTGAGAACAAGGAAGACCAGTATTCCCAAGCCTATTATATGGTAGGGAATTGGAAAGAAATTTACGAAAACGCCGCAGGACTAGGCAAAGTAGAGAAATCTGTTGGAGGGTTTACTTTCCAGTTTAGTGATGGTTGGTGGAAGTTCGGTTTTGATGATAGGAAAAACGCGGACATTCACGATAACAACGCTTCTTGGTCCAATGGAGGTTATGCTAGGGATTTGGCCAAAGAAGGCGCAAATAACATGAACGAGGAATGGTTTGGTATTTGTGCCAAAGGAGCAACCAACCCAAGAGGATTGTATGAATTGTATCCAAGGGCAGCGTACTATGCCTTAAAGGAAGCACACAAACTCAACCCTTATCAAGAAGGCGTGAATTTGGATTTTCTTGAAAATCACTTTGACAATATTGAATTGATGGAGGCCGTATTGAAAGCACGTGGCGATAAAGCCGCTTTGGACGGCGCACAGAGTCAGATGCTGCGCTTGAGTAACTTGTCTGCTCGGTTCGCTACATTCAGTACCGGGGGTAGTTTGATTACAACACCAGATACGCCTGACCCCGATAATCCAAATACCTTTCCGAATCAATTGGGTTTTGACCATATGCAATCGTATTTCGTAGGGGTCGAAGGAAATCCTGCACCAAATATGCGTGCGGAAGTTAATGTCAATGTGGTGGGTAATGTGGCACAAAATCCAATTAATGAAATCTTCTATGAGAATAACTCCCGTCCAATCGATGTAAGTACAGACCAGGGAGATGTTATTGTTTCGGATGTGAATCGCATCCGAGTATATCAAGCGGAATTTGAGTGGAATGCGAAAGAATTCGATTTACGCGGATTCTATAGAACAGGACACTATCACTGGGGCTACGAAGGAGATTTCTTCGGATTTTACCCAGAAGCCAATTACGGTCCAAACCTAGATATTTATAACGGTGAGATACTTGGAGCCGAAATGGACGGCAAAGGTGCTTTAAAAGGATTGAAAGTTGCCATTGGTCCACAATTGTGGTGGGGAGCCAATCCAACCATGCTGTTCAAGTACCGCAAGCATATCGGAAAATTTGATGTAACCGGTATTTACCATCGTGATTTTGAAACCAATGTAGTTTTAGATGATAATGGTCGACGTGTTTTGGATGCGAACCAAGTACGTAGTGGTGTTATTCCACCTTGGCCCACAGAAAGAGCGGCCATTGCCGTGGAACGCGAATTCGGAAAATTTGGCGTTGAATTGGGTGGCGTTTGGGCAGGGAGTCCCTTAAATGGAATTGCATTTCAAGATGTTCGTGGAAACCCAGGAAATTATGTGGTTTTTGAAGATAGAATCCAATCCAGCGACAACTGGGGAGGTAAGCTTAAGGTAACCTATGAAGGCGGTAAGTTCAACTGGTATGGACAAGGTTCCGCAATGGGCTTGATTGCCAATGGCGGTGCCGACCAAACCTTGACTTTTACCGGATGGAAGCTAAGGGATACCGGCAGCGGTAACTTAACTAGCATTCTATCAGGATTTACTTTCGCCACAGGGAACTTCCAAATCGCACCCAACTTTATGTGGCAAAAACCGTTGGTAGATGCCATGCCGCAAGATGTGGATGCACCCGGTCGTTTGCGAAACATCATTGATGACCCTTTTGCAGTACGAGCCAATCGTGAAACTACCGCAGGAGAGCTTTTGATTACCTATGACCCTACTCCCGGGACTTGGATGTACGAATGGGATAATGATAGGGCAGAGGATGCAAAGTTCGCCATGAATTTAGGTTTTGTATATCGCCATCTGCCTACCACGATGGACGCTCACATTGGTTTCCAAGCTGACCGTACTTTCTTTGCCTTTCCAAATTCTGCTCCCGCGGAAGACCTTTGGGAAGTGCACTCTAGAATGGTATCCAAACTGGGTCCTGACCTAGGACTAATAGGAAACTTTTATTATGGCAATGGGCAAGGCAATGGGGATAGTGAGCGATTGATTAAACGTTTTGGTGGAGATATTCGCGGAATCTACAAGAACTTTAAGTTGACTACACATGTTCGTGTGAACGATTGGGGTCCATACGATTACCATCGTGATTTCAACTTGACATTTCCGTTGCAGTTGATGTTGGACATTTCGACCACTTTGGGCAAGCCCGATTGGTTTATTCTTCCCAGCACACAAATTGGTATTCGAGGTACGTGGAGATCTTTGAATGAGTTCTCACCTCGTTATTCGCCAAATTTTGTACCACCAAATACCTTCCCTCCTGAGCCGATTTTGAGCCCAGTAGGTTTCGACAATGGGCAGGAATGGGAAATCATGACTTATGTACACATCAACATCGGTAAATAAAAAGATTGACAAAATGAAAAATAGAAATTATAAAAACATACGATTCACGATGCTAGTGTGTTTGGGCGTGTTCCTATTCACCGCATGTGATAGAGATTTTTCGGATGATGTGCAGTTTGCTACGTTTTCACAGAACGGAGAAATATTTACGGATGCACCTGTCGGTTTAGGGAGTGATTTTTACTTTCCCTTTCTGAACGCTAAGGCGGATGCCTTCTCCGTTGATGATGATGAAGGTTTTGAGAGTACTTCCTCCATCCGAATAGATGTGCCCAATGCTACAGATCCGTCCGGAACATTTGCCGGGGCTATTTTTAGAATCGATGGAGCGGGACGGAATCTTACCGGCTTTGATGCCTTGACCTTTTATGCCAAGGCATCTCGTGGGGTTTCCATAGGGGAGTTTGGTTTTGGCCAGGACTTTTTCGAAAACAGGTACCAAGTAACCACCTTTGATTTGTCACTTACCACAAACTGGGTAAAATATGTAATCCCTATCCCTGACCCTTCCAAACTGATTGAGGAGCGTGGTATGTTCTGGTTTTCTGCTGGAACCCAGACCACCGATGGGGCAGGCTACGTGTTTTGGCTGGATGAAGTCCGATTTGAAAAACTAGGAACGGTCGCACAACCAACACCTGGAATCTTTTTTGGACAAGAGCTAAGTGAACAAGCTTTCACAGGTTCAAATTTGGTGGTTGATGGTTTGTTGCAAAACTTTAACCTAGCAAATGGCAATAACATCACACTGGCGGTAGCGCCCTCGTACTATGATTTTTCTTCTTCCGATAATTCCGTGGCTACGGTTAATGGGTTAGGAGAAATAAGTGTCATTGGCGAATCGGGGACAACCACTATTACGGCACAACTGGCAGATGTACAAGCACTTGGCTCATTGGAGTTGACTTCAAGCGGTTCATTGGCAGCAGCACCCATACCAACAAGACCAGCGGCCAATGTAAAATCCATTTTTAGTGACACCTATCCCAACGAAACAGAGAGCAACTTCACCCCAAATTTTGGAGGATCTACGACCCAATTGACTATGTCTTCCGCGAATGGAAACAATGTGCTAACGTATGCCAACAACAACTTTACGGGAATCGTTTTCGAAAACCCAGTAGATGGTACTGACCTGACCTTTTTGCACATCGATGTGTTTGTACAAAATGCAGGTACCGAAATTGGAGTGCAAATACGGGATGTAGGTCCCAATCAACAAGTTGATACGGATGTTAATACAGGGTTTCCGATAGTTGACGATGTGGACTTTAGATTTGATGTGACCGGACTCACCGTAGGCGAATGGAATTCCATTGATATTCCACTGGGAGGTGATTTGGAGTCCCAGAAAAACAATTTAGGGGCTTTGATTCTAATTGGAGGACCCGATTTCATTTTTGATAATATTTATTTCTACACGGAGTAATCGAAATACCTCACAGTTAAAAAAAGGATGATGAACAAAAGATATGAACATAAAAATGCAGCTTGGTCTTTCACCACAAAGTGTTTGGCAGTATTGGCTATTTGGGCCTTTGCAGGTTGCGAAACAGATGATACGCAAACCGTGGCAACATTTACCAATTTAGTTTTAGATGAGAATTTCGATACCGATGGAGCACCAAATGATGCACTTTGGAATTTTGATATTGGTACTGGTATTGATGGATGGGGCAACCAAGAGTTGCAATATTATACCGACCGAACCGAAAATGTGACCGTTCAAAATGGGGTGCTCTTGATTACCGCCCAACAGGAAGCGTTTGAAGGTTCTCAATACACCTCTGCCAGACTACTGACCAAGGATAAATTCGAGCAAGAATACGGGCGTTTTGAAGCACGGATGCGGCTTCCTTATGGCCAAGGTATTTGGCCCGCTTTCTGGATGTTGGGTGCCGATATTGATGACAATCCGTGGCCAGGTGCCGGTGAAATCGATATTATGGAATATCGGGGTCAAGAACCAACGGTGTTGATAGGAAGCGTTCACGGACCAGGATATTCAGGTGGTGAGGCCGTTTCCAAAGAGTATAACTTGGAAAACGACCGTTTCGATACTGGATTCCATGTTTTTGGAATTGAGTGGGGTCCCAACTACATCAATTACTATGTAGATGATGTCTTGTACAATCAAATAACTCCAGAAGACGTACCCGGGCAATGGGTTTTCAACAAACCCTTCTTTATCCTTGTCAATCTTGCCGTAGGCGGAACTTTTGTAGGACCTCCGAACGCGCAAACCGAGTTTCCGCAAACCTTGATTGTGGATTATGTAAGGGTATACACACGATAATTAACTAAACTAACTTTTTTAAGATGAAACTTTTTCGAAACAAAACGTGGATTTATTCCATTTTGATTTTGGCCATATCCTTTTTTGGATGTGAAGATGATGACGATGGTGGTGAAACTTTGCCAACTTTGGTAGCTGGATTCACCCAAACCGTACAAGAGGGTACCGGTGTGGTAACTTTTATCAACATTTCTGAAAATGCCGACAGCTTTGCTTGGGATTTCGGGGATGGTACCACTTCTAACGTGATAGATCCTGTGAAAACATACACAACCGGAACGTATACCGTACGGTTGACCGCTTCAAACGCTGCAGGTGCTTCTGATGTTTTCACGGATGAAATTACGATTTCAATCCCTGAGGCTGTGATGTTGCCCATTACATTCGACGGGGCCAATGTCGACTACACGGCAGGCACTTTTTCAGGAGCCAGTTTTGAAGTAGTGGACAATCCTGCACCAGGAGGAAGTAACGACGTAGCGTCCATGGTAGGTGCCATAACGAACAGTGGTGCTGCTTTTGAAGGCATATCCTTCGATGTGGGCACCGATGTGGATTTATCAACCAATCAAAGTATCCAGATGGATGTTTGGTCCGAATCCGCATTGGATGTATTGTTGAAGTTTGAGCAAGGTACAGGTGCTGATACTGAAGTAACGGCGGGCCATACTGGTAGCGGATGGGAATCCTTGACGTTTGACTTTACTTCCACCGACAGTTTTTCAAGAATTACCATTTTCATTGATGGACCTGGCACAACGGCAGGTACTTTCTACATTGACAATATCGAACAAATAGCATCCATGGGTGGTGATATGCCTTCTGAAGCTGCACCAACTCCACCAGCACGTGATGCCGGTGATGTGATTTCTTTGTTCAGTAACGCTTATACTGATATCACAGTGGATACCTTCTTTGCCGGATTTGGTATGGGTGGCGGTGTCGCCGATGCACAAGTAGCAGGTGATGATGTTAAGGTATATACAGATTTGGATTTCACAGGAATCGAAACCCTAACGGAAAATGTAGATTTATCCAGTATGACCAACTTCCATATTGATGTATGGAGTGCTACAAGTCTAAATTTCTTGGCAGGGGTTGTGGATTTTGGTGGCGACGGTTTCGGCAGTGGCAACGATACAAGAGGAAATACAGCAAATACGGCATTGACAGAAGGTGAATGGGTGTCGATAGACGTTACAATCGCGGACCTACAAACGGCAGGACTTACAGCCACGCCAACGGATTTTAGTCAATTAATCTTAGAGGTTATCGACGCGGTCGGAACCATCTATGTAGACAACATTTATTTCTACAACGAAGCCGGTGGTGGTGGAGACATGCCAACGGATCCTGCACCAACCCCTCCGGCGCGTGATGCAGGCGATGTGATTTCCGTATTCAGTAATGCATATACTAATGTGACGGTAGACACTTTCTTTGCTGGATTCAGCGTAGGTGGTGGTGTTGCAGATGCCCAAGTAGCTGGAGACGATGTTAAGGTTTACACAGACATAGATTTTGCTGGAATTGAAACTTTAACTCAGGATATAGATTTGTCTAGCATGACAAATTTCCATATCGATGTATGGAGCGCAACGAGCTTTAGCGTTCTTGCAGGAGTTGTTGATTTCGGTGGCGACGGTTTCGGTAGTGGTAACGATACAAGGGGAAACACGCCAAACACCGCATTGACAGCAGGCGCTTGGACCTCAATCGATGTGACCATTGCCGACCTTCAAACAGCTGGACTTACCGATACGCCTACCGACTTTAGCCAATTGATTTTGGATGTGATAGACGTTACAGGAACCATTTATGTAGACAACATATATTTCTACAAACCACCTACCAGTGGAGGACCAATTGCTCCGACTACTGGCGCAACGGCTCCCACACAAGATGCTGGTGACGTTATTTCAGTTTATAGTGACACCTATACCGATGTAGCTAGAGATGGTTTGAATTTTTATGGTGCAGCTACTTTTGAGGAAGTGGATTTAGCAGGAAATAGTGTACTGAGATATACCTTCACAAGTGATCCTGGAGGAAACTTCCAAGTAATTGAACTGGGAGGCGCCAATCAGATAGATGCGGCCGCTGCTGGAATGACCAACTTCAGGTTTGATGTATGGTTCCCCAACATGTTGGATGCTAGTTCTGAATTTTTGGTAAAAGTTGTTGACTTTGGCGCAGCAACGACCGAAGGGCTGGTTAATGTGGATGCTTCATCCAGTCCGGCCATCGCGCAAGGGCAATGGCTTTCATTTGACGTTCCCTTTAGCGAATTACAAAGCAGTGGACTTGCTGCCAGCAGCAACATACAACAGATTGTAATTGACCTAATGAACTCAGGAGAAGCCTATGTCGATAATATTTATTTCTATGCCGATGGTGGTGGAAGTACGCCAACATGCCCAGCACCCCCAACAGGAGAGCTATTGTCCAACGGTGATTTTGAAGCCAATTCTGGAGATGGCGCTTGCTGGCAATTGAACGACGGTGGAGGTACAGTTACCATCATTGATACAGATGCTGATACCGGAACATACTCTGCAAGAATGGTAACGGGCCAATCGCTGGTACCTAACCTAAAGCAAGAGCGCTTTGCGCCAACTATCGCAGGTAGCACAGACGTTCAAGTAACATTCCGATATAAAGTAGTAACACCATTTATTGATGGTGCCATCCTTCAAGTGTTGGCCTTTTCAGAGCGTTCAGGAGGTGCCGGCGCAGTCGCTAGTGACTTGGGCAACGCATCGGACACCAATGTTGCCGGGGATTGGTTGACCTACACAGGAAGTTTCACCACTGACTCAGGTGTTGATGAAGGAATATCACTCCTCATCCAAGCTACTTGTGGTGGAGCTGCAACCTGTGCCGGTGAGGTCCTCATCGACAACGTTGTGGTTACCGAGTTATAAGAAAGAGCATAAAGCCATTTGGGTACTCCAAGTGGCTTTTTCTACTTCTTTTTTGAAAACATTGGCAGAAATGCCGAAATACCTATTCAAATAAGAAAAGAAGACACGATTGCTATAACTGTGAAGATTCAATTCTCCAAGGCTACCATTTTTATGATGGCCATGGGGTGGTGTCTCTTAATCGGTACATCATCTTGTAAAAAACAACAGATGAACAAGGAAATCCTTTCCGAACAAACCATTCAGCTAAAAGTAGATTCCCTTTTGGCCAAAATGACCTTGGATGAAAAAATTGGGCAGATGACCCAAGTCCGTCATTTTGAAGACATCACCGAAGAAGAAATTGCCTCTAGGTTTATCGGCTCTGTTATTCACACACAAGGACCATTGCCCGGCGATACGCCAGCGGAATGGCAAGCTAAATTCAATGGACTTCAAAGAAAAGCGCTTAGCACTCGTTTGGGTATTCCCTTGATTTTTGGCGTGGACGCCATTCATGGTCAAAACACTTTTGAGGGAGCCACGATTTTTCCACATAATATTGGCATGGGTGCTACGGGCAATGCTGAGCTCGTCGAGAAAGCCGCTCGGATAACGGCAATCGAATCAAGAGCAACTGGATTTAATTGGGTTTTTTCACCTTGCATTGCAATTCCCTATAACGAAAAATGGGGAAGGGTGTATGAGGCATTTTCAGAAAGTACTCCGCTCACACAAGAGTTGGCCAAAGCCTCTGTCCTGGGTTTGCAGGGAGAATTTTTGGATGATTCCACATCAGTGATGGCGACAGCGAAACACTTTATAGGAGACGGCGCAACGGATTATGGCCATGAAGGTGGAGAAACGCATATGGATATGGCCGCAGTTCGTGAACGCTTGCTACCACCTTATATCACCGCTGTGAATGAAGGTGTGGGTTCCGTAATGGCCTCTTTTAATTCCCTTAACGGGATTCCAATGCATGCCCATAAAGAGCTCATAACTGATGTTTTGAAAGGGGAAATGGGTTTTGAAGGTATCGTGGTTTCTGATTGGAAAGGCTACTCTCGCTTTGGTGAAAACGCGGTAATCAATGCTGGAGTGGATATGATTATGGCCGTAGAAGGGGATTTTGAAATGTATCAAGAAGGTTTGAAACGAGGTGTAGAAAACGGAGAGGTTCCCATGTCCCGTATTGATGACGCAGTAAGCCGTATTCTTCGTAAGAAATTTGAAATGGGTGTGTTCGAACAGCCTTTCGCCACAGGTGGACTTATTCCAAAAATTGGGATGGAAGCGCACCGAAAAGTAGCCAAACAGGCGGTAAGAGAATCGTTGGTGTTACTGAAAAACAACAATGTTCTCCCCATAGATCCGTCCTATAAAAAAATAGTGGTAGTAGGGGAGCACGCAAACAACAGCGGACTCCAATCAGGAGGATGGACGGTTAATTGGCAAGGAACCACGGAGAATTACCAAGGTGCATCAACCATTTTGGATGGGGTACACAACATGGCCAAAGGCACCGTTGTGTATGATGAAAACGCAACAGGAGACCATTTTGATGCCGATGTGGCCATGGTCGTTGTGGGGGAAACGCCTTATGCAGAGTCTTTCGGGGATATTGGTGGTGAGATGAATTTGTATCAACTCCATCTTACAGAAGAACACCAAAGATATATTGCCCATTATGCAAATCAAGGGGTCAAAACAGTGGTAGTTTTGATTTCTGGTCGACCCTTGGTCACCACGAAACAAATACAGCAATCTGATGCATTTGTGGCGGCTTGGCTTCCTGGTTCGGAAGGGGATGCCGTGGCAGAAGTACTTTTTGGAGCATACAATTTCAAAGGAAAGTTACCGCATTCCTGGCCAAAATCAGAAGAAGACTATCAGGGGAGATACGGCCCAAATCTATGGGATGAATCCATAACCCCATTGTTTCCGTTTTGGTTCGGATTAACTTATTAAAATGAAACTGAATGAGAATGCTGAACAAGCTTTGGAGTATTAGAAACCTGTTTTTTTGTCTAACAGGAATTGCATTGATAAACCTTTCATGTGAGCAAAAAAAGGAGGAGAAAAAGAAAACCACAGAGATGCAAAAAGTAATGACCGCAAAAGATATTTTGGGAAATCCCGAGTATTTGGCCATAAGTTACGGGGGCTATCGTCAAGTCAGCCGAGATGCACAACCAACCTTGGCAGAGCTTAAGGAAGATTTGAAGCTTTTGGCAGCAATGAACATTAAGGTTTTAAGAACCTACAATGTGCAACTACCACATGCAGGCAATATTTTGAAAGCTATTCGAGAGTTGAAACAAGAGAACCCTGAGTTCGAGATGTATGTAATGCTGGGCGCCTGGATTGATTGTAAAAACGCTTGGACGGGTCTGGAACCGGACCATGATGTGGAAAGCGAACAGAACGAAGCTGAAATTGGAAGAGCGGTGGCATTTGCACAAGAATACCCAGAAATTGTGAAAGTGTTGGCGGTAGGTAACGAAGCCATGGTAAAGTGGGCCACCAGCTATTATGTTCAACCCAGTGTCATTTTGAAATGGGTAACCCATTTGCAAAATCTTAAAGGTGAAGGAAAATTACCTTCTGATTTGTGGATTACCTCCTCAGACGATTTTGCATCATGGGGCGGGGGCGAAGAAGAATATCATACCCCTGATTTGGAAGCTTTGATTAAGGCTGTCGATTATATTTCCATGCACACCTATCCGTACCACAACTCACATTACAATCCTGAGTTCTGGGGAATCCCCGAAGAGGAAGAAGCTCTACAGGATAGTGTTAAGATTCAGAATGCGATGCTCCGAGCCAAGCAATTTGCTATGCGCCAGTATGATTCCGTTACGACGTATATGAAAAGTTTGGGGGTGTCCAAACCTATCCATATTGGAGAAACGGGCTGGGCAACCGTATCCAATGGATTTTATGGTCCGACAGGTTCCAAGGCAACTGATGAATACAAGCAAGGCTTATATTACAAACATTTAAGGGATTGGACGGATGAAGCGGGTATTTCCTGCTTTTATTTTGAAGCCTTTGATGAGCGATGGAAGGATGCTGCCAATGCAGAAGGTTCAGAAAACCACTTCGGACTTTTTACTTTGGATGGGAAAGCTAAATACCCCATTTGGGATTGGGTTGACAAAGGTGTTTTTGAGGGACTGTCCAGGAATGGAAACAGTATCGAGAAAACATTCAATGGGAATAAGGGCCAATTGATGGAAACCGTGCTGGTACCCCCTACCCAAGAAGAACAAACTGAAATGCAGGAATAAAAACTACAACGATATGAAACCTGTGCTAAAAAAAACCATAAAAAACATAATACTCTTAATAAGTTTCTGTATGCTGAACGCCTGTGCCAAGATTGACAAACTTCAAATGGAAGTATATCAGACATCTGCCGACGGTAAAAAAATGGAGAAAGTGGAACCACAAACGAAAGGGCAAACCACTACTACAATACTGCTAAAACCGCAGGAAACATTTCAAAAAATTACTGGTTTTGGGGGGTCTTTTACGGAAGCATCGGCCCATTTGCTCAACCAGTTGAGCGAGCCAAATCGAAACAAAGTTATTGAAGCCTATTTTGGATGGGATGGCGCACGCTATTCTTTGACCCGAACGCACATGAACTCGTGTGATTTTTCTCTGGGACAATACTCTTATGCGCCAATGGAAGGCGATGAAACGCTGAGTCAATTCACTATAGACGAAGACAGGGAAGACTTGATTCCCATGATAAAGGCAGCGCAGAAAGCCTCCAAAGACGGTTTTAAAATTATCGCCTCACCATGGACCGCACCACCATGGATGAAAGACAACAACGACTGGCGTGGTGGAAAACTCCTGCCAGATTATTACAATACTTGGGCCTTGTTTTTTTCCAAATACGTCGACGCCTACAAACTAGAAGATATCGATATCTGGGGCTTTACCGTGGAGAATGAACCGTTAGGGAACGACAACAATTGGGAGAGCATGCACTACACTCCTGAAGAAATGACCCTTTTTGTACAACATTACTTAGGTCCTCAGTTGGAAAAAGACGGCCATGATGTCAAAATTCTGGGGTACGACCAAAACCGGGAACATTTAAAGGAATGGGTGGACGAAATGTTCAAAAATGAAGAAACATCAAAATATTTTGATGGTACCGCAATTCATTGGTATGCGAGCACCTTCGAAGTATTTCCAGAAGAATTGCAATATGCCCATGACAAATCACCCGAGAAGCATCTTATCCAAACCGAAGCCTGCGTGGATGCTGAGGTTCCAAAATGGAAAGATGATGCTTGGTACTGGTCCAAAGAAGCCACGGATTGGGGATGGGATTGGGCCCCTGAGCATTTGAAACACTTGCACCCCAAGTATGCACCGGTATATCGCTACGCAAGGGATATTATCGGTTGCATGAACAATTGGGTAGATGGTTGGGTTGACTGGAATATGGTATTGGACCGACAAGGTGGCCCAAATTGGTTTAAAAACTGGTGTGTGGCACCAGTAATCGTAGACCCAGAAAACGACGAAGTGTATTTCACTCCCATCTATTATACCATGTCCCATTTCAGTCGTTTTATTCGACCGGGCGCAACTCGAATTGGTTTTGAATCCGCAGATGCGGATTTATTGGTTACCGCGGCAAAAAATCCAGATGGAAGTATTGCCGTTGTGTTGTGCAACCAAAACGAATCTACCAAAGAATTTGAACTCAAGTTGGGGGAAAGCACGGAGACAGGAGCAATCAGTGGCCGTGCCATTCAGACGATTATCATACAACCAACAGATACTAACTAAAAAACAATCAAGATGGCTAATGTAAAAACCGCTAAGCAAGACAGGGTCCCGTTAGGACAAAAAGCTGCCTTCGGAGCTGGACATTTGGTATTGAACCTTTATCCCGGAGCTTTGGGATTTTTTATGTTCTTTCTGCTCACAGCTTTTGGTATGGACCCCTTTTTGGCGGGACTTTTAGGTGGATTGCCTCGATTCTTCGATGCAATCACCGACCCGATAATGGGTTTTGTTTCTGATAATACCAGCTCAAAATGGGGGCGAAGAAGACCCTACATTATGGTAGGAGGTATTCTAAGCGCGATTACATTCGTCCTGCTTTGGCAACTTGATGAAAACAATTCTTCCAATTATAATTTTTGGTACTTTTTAATCATGTCCATGGTATTTTTAATTGGAAATACCATGTTTGCTACGCCTTTGGTAGGTCTTGGATATGAAATGACTTCAGACTACAATGAAAGGACCCGTCTTATGGCATTTTCACAAACAGTGGGTCTCATCGCTTGGGTTATTGTACCTTGGTTTTGGGTAATTATTGCTGACCCTGATATTTTCAGCAATCAAGCAGAAGGGGTAAGGACCATGGCTATTTATGTAGGTGTTGCTTGTTTGTTGCTAGGCCTCTTGCCTGCTATCTTCTGCCGCG
>JBCBCH010000015.1:0-14695 GCA_038530835.1 Bacteroidota bacterium
CCCTAGCAATCCTTTTTCCTCCGCACTGAACAGCGCGAAAATCAAACTTCGTTTGGCGCCACCTTTCTGAGCAAAATAGCGCGCAATTTCCATGACGGTTGTGGTACCGGTGGCATTATCGTTAGCTCCGTTGGCGATGGCATCGCCTTTGTCCAAATTGATAATTCCAATATGGTCGTAGTGAGCGCCGACGATAATTACTTCTTTCTTAAGCTCAGGATCATTCCCCTCTAGCCAACCCAACACGTTAAACGCAGGTTTGCGAAAGTTGCTCAAAGTGTCCCTGTATGTTGTATAATAGGGCGAAATACCATATTTCTTAAAAAAATCTTCGATATAGACCGCAGCGATTTCAATACCATTGGTGCCAGGGTCGCGACCTTTGAGGTCGTCTGCTGCTAAAAATTCCATAAGCTCTCGAACTTCCGTTTCGGAGGTGAAATTTGTTTTGGATTTATCCGATGTCGTATCGTTTTCTTTAGATGATGCCGTTTGGGACGTTCCACATCCAAAGTGTATAAGTAGTATCCCTAAAACTAGAATTTTTGTCATCATTTGCATTTTCCTTAGCAATTAAAGATAAAAAAAGCACCCGAGTACGGGTGCTCTATTTTAGTGTATCTTCTTCTTACTATAACCTAGTTGTCTAAGCTAGCATCGTTACGGGGTTCTCCAAAAACGCTCGAAGTGTCTGCAAGAATTGTGCTCCAACAGCACCATCAACCGTTCGGTGGTCACAAGCCAAAGTTACCTTCATGGTGTTACCCACCACAATTTCTCCATTCTTGACGACTGGCTTTTCCACGATTGCTCCTACGGACAAAATTGCAGAGTTAGGCTTGTTTATGATGGAAGTGAATTCCAAAATGCCAAACATTCCCAAATTGGAAACGGTAAACGTACTGCCTTCCATTTCGTCTGGTTTGATTTTTTTGCTACGTGCACGTCCGGCCAAATCTTTTACGGCAGCACCAATCTGGGTCAAGCCCAATTGGTCCGCAAATTTGATTACAGGCACAACCAAACCTTCATCCACTGCTACGGCCACGCCCATATGAATATGTTTTTTATATAAGGTGGCCTCGTCAGTCCAAGTAGTGTTCACTTGTGGATGTTTGCGCAATGCCATGGCACAAGCTTTTAGCACCATATCATTGAAAGATACCTTGGTATCGGGCAAATTATTGATCTGCGCACGAGAAGCCTTGGCATTATCCATATCCACTTCAATGGTTAGATAAAAGTGGGGGGCGCTAAATTTGGAAGCACCCAAATGCTTGGTGATGGCTTTACGCATGGAAGAGTTTTTCACTTCTTCCACCATTTCTTCGCCTACCGGAGTATATATTGGTACTGCAGGTTGCGGAGGCGTTTCTACTGCTGTATCAGCAATTACTTTCTCTACAGGAGCAGCAGTCGCCGCAACAGGTGTATAATTTTCAATATCTCTTTTGACAATACGGCCGTGGTCTCCTGACCCTTTTACCGTAGCCAAATTAATACCCTTATCCGCAGCCATTTTCTTGGCCAAAGGTGAGGCAAACACACGTTGACCATTTTGTATTGGAGCTTCAGCAACACTCGTTGTTTCAGTTTCAGCTGGTTTAGCTTCAGCTACCGGAGCGGCTGCTTCCAATGTACTTTCCGTGGGAGCATTCAAAACAGCGGAAACATCAGTTCCTTCTGGACCAATCACTGCAAGAAGCGAATCTACTGGGGCACCTTCTCCCTCTTGAATACCAATATGGAGCAATGTCCCGGAATAGAAAGACTCAAACTCCATTGTGGCTTTATCCGTTTCGATTTCGGCCAAAATATCGCCTTCTTCTACTGCATCTCCCACTTTTTTCAACCAAGAAGCAACAGTGCCTTCTTCCATGGTATCACTCAAACGGGGCATTTTAATAATTTCAACACCATCAGGAATAGTTGCGCTTGCCGCAGGAGCCGCTTCACTTACAGGCTCGGTTTTTTCGGCTACGGGTGCTGCTTCCTCGGAAGCGGGTTCGGAAGCACTACCATTTAAAAGGGAAGCAATGTCTTCTCCTTCTTCTCCGATAATGGCCAAAAGTGAATCCACAGGTGCACCTTCACCTTCTTGAATACCGATATGCAACAAGGTTCCTTCATGGAAGGATTCAAACTCCATAGTAGCCTTGTCGGTTTCAATCTCAGCGAGAATATCGCCTTCTTCCACTTTATCTCCTACATTTTTGAGCCATTTGGCCACGGTACCCTCCTCCATGGTATCGCTCAACCTAGGCATGTTGATTACTTCTGCCATTCTCTTTAGAGTTTATGTTGTAAAAATGGATAGTTTTCTTGTTCGTATACGCTATCGTACAACTGTTCGATTGGTGGAAAATCAGACTCTTCAGCAAACTTCTCGCATTCAGAAACCAATGCTTTTACCCGAGCATCCATTTCTTTGATTTCATCTTCGCTGGCGTAGCCTTTTTCCAACAAGACGTCCTTTACCTGTGTGATAGGGTCGATTTTTTTTTATTCTTCGACTTCTTCTTTGGTTCTATAATGTTGCGCATCAGACATGGAATGTCCTCGATAACGATAGGTCTTCATCTCCAAGAAAGTAGGTCCCCCTCCTGTACGGGCACGCTCGATGGCTTTATCTACTTCTTTGGCAACAATAGCCGGGTCCATTCCATCAACAGGAGCGCAAGGCATTTCATACCCCAAACCAAGTTTCCAGATTTCGGTGGTATACGCAGTTCTTGCTACAGAAGTTCCCATAGCATAACCATTGTTCTCGCAAATGAAAACAACAGGAAGTTGCCACAACATCGCCAAATTGAAGGTTTCGTGCAAAGACCCTTGGCGAACTGCACCATCTCCCATATAACAAAGGGTAACCGCATCTCGTTTGAAGTACTTGTCGGCGAAAGCTAGTCCAGCACCCAAAGGAATTTGGCCTCCCACGATTCCATGTCCCCCGTAAAAACGGTGTTCTTTGGAAAAAATGTGCATGGAGCCTCCATTACCTTTGGAAGTTCCCGTAACCTTTCCGAACAGTTCGGCCATCACTTTTCTCGGGTCAACGCCCATACCGATGGGTTGCACGTGATTACGATAGGCCGTAATCATACGGTCTTTGGTAAGGTCCATGGCATGAAGCGAACCTGCCAATACCGCTTCTTGTCCATTGTACAAGTGGAGAAATCCACGTACTTTTTGCTGAATGTAGACAGCTGCTAATTTGTCTTCGAACTTTCTCCAAAATAGCATGTCCTCATACCACTTAAGATATACTTCCTTTGTTATCTTCTTCATTAACGGTTGTATTAATTAAAGGCTTCCTAAACAAGAAAAGCAAAAATACATTAATATCTGTTTTGTAAAAAGCTTTGAACTTCAAGAATTATCCAAAAAAGAATTGCCAAAGGCGAGTGGCAATATATCGGCAATAGCATTACAAATATATATGGGCCCTTCTTGACCTTGCATCAATAGACGAATCGGGGAATTTTGCTTCTGTTCGTATTCCATCATGGCTTGTCTACAACTGCCGCAGGGTCCTGCCGGCCGGTCAACGACATGAGCCTCAGCTGCCGCGCTAATCGCCACACATAAAACCGCAACATTTGGATATATCGCACCTGCCTGGAATATTGCCACCCGTTCGGCACATAGGCCCGCGGGATAGGAAGCATTTTCTTGGTTGTTCCCCACCACAATTTCACCATTTTCAAGAAGTACCGCCGCGCCTACCTTAAACCCCGAATACGGAGCATAAGCGTTCTTACGTGCTTTTATTGCGGCTTCCAGAAGTCTTCTATCAGGTGCCTCTAGTTCGGCAGTGCTACTACACTCCGTAAGTTCAAATTGTATTTGGTGTTTTTTCATGGTGCAGTTTGGCAATGTACCAAAAATAAAAAAACCTGTTCGCGAACAGGTTTTCTTGTGGTTATATTATGTGGTAAACGCCTAGTCGTTGAAAAATTCCTCTCCAAAATTAAAGGTAAGCGAAAAGCGCAAAGTGTTTTCCAAAGGATTTCGTATCTGAGAGGTGGAGAACAAATAAGACAAATCGATTTGCGCGGATTTGAATTTGAATCCAGCGCCCAAGGTTGCAAATTGTCTAGCACCTTTTTCCTCACTTTCGTTAAAATAGCCTCCTCTCAGCATAAAAGCTTCGCGGAAACGATATTCTGCTCCAAACGACCAAGTAATTTCTTGTAATTCTTCACTGAAACCATCAGGGGCATCCCCAAAGGATTCGAAAGCTCCGTTCAAAAATCCAATTTGTTGGTATTCGTCATTATCCTCAGCGGTAATCACACCATCACCTGTGAAGTCACGAGGCGTAGGAACCAAAAGCTTGTTGAATTCGGTATGAAGTCCCAATACATTATCGGCATCAAAGATAAAATCGAAACCTGCTCCAAATCTTAGGTTGGTAGGCAGGAAGTTTTCTTGTCCACCTTCATCGTATTGAATTTTTCCTCCCAAATTGGAAATGTTGAATCCAGCTCTCCAACGTCCGTCAAAACTGCTGTAGGCAATTTCCCGGGAACGGTAAAAACCCCCTATATCAACGGCAAAGGCATTGGCAGCCTGCGAGTCTTGTGTGGCATCTTGGAATCTCAAGTTGGAACTGATGAAGCGTCCAGCTACGGACATGGAGAATGTCTCACTTAATTTCAAAGCATAGGAACCATCAATAGCAAATTCGTTTGGTTTTACCAAAGTAGCGTCTTCATCAATGGTTTGGCGCAATTCAATCTCACCTAAACCGAAATACCGCAAACTAAAGGCAAAAGCACCTCTATCACTGATTTTGTTATAAAAACTTGCATTTAATAGGGAAACGTCATTAACAATACTCTCTAGATAGGGAGTATAGCTAACTCCAACTCCGCTTTTTTGGGTTGCAAAAGCGTACTTGGCAGCATTCCATTGTTGCGAAAAGACATCGAAAGTGGTCGCAACACCCATATCCCCCATCCCCGCGGAACGGGCATCGGCAGCAATGGTCAAAAACGGAACAGCTGTGGTAATTGCGCGTTCTTGTTGAGCATGTACGTTAGCAATCAACAAAACGGTAAGAACAAGAAGTAACTTTTTCATTCTAGGTTTTTAGCGTTAAAAATGTTGGGGCAATAACACCCTTAACTTTTTTCAGGTCATATAACTCTACACAGTAAACGACCAATTCAACAAAATCTTATAAACCCCCGGTTGTTTTTTGATGAAGGGTAAAGTTTTCATTCTTTTTCGAGGCATTTTTCGGGGAGAAAGGTAAATAATACCCACGTTAAAACCGCATGGTATCGTACTAAACGACCACAACATCGAATTAGTACAATGAATGCAAAACATTTTTTGTCCATTATTTAGTTTAAGCAACAAAATATAATGGATGAAAGTGCGTTTAACATTCGTGAAATCAAAATCAAATTGAAGTTAGGTTTAGGGCTGAACCCTTGAATTAAAAGCACTCAATCCCAAATTATGAAAAAACATCTTATCAAAGTTGTACTTTCTAGCGTAGTAGTGGTCGGAAGCGTTTCGAGTTGTAAAAACTCATCATCTTCTGGATCCAAGAACGTTTCGAGAGCCACGGGTTGGAATATTAACGCCAAAGAAGGCGGTTTCCAATATAACTCCGATTTCAAGGAGCAGGAAACTCCTCCTGGAACAGTATTTATTGAAGGGGGTACTTTTACGAAAGGTAAGGTACAGGATGATATCATGCACGATTGGAACAACACCCCAACACAACAGCACGTGCAATCCTTTTACATGGATGAAACAGAGGTGACCAATTTGATGTATTTGGAATACCTTGATTATATCAAAAGCGTCTATCCACCAGAAAACCCGAACTACAAAAATATTTATGACGGCGCTTTGCCAGATACTTTGGTATGGCGAAACCGACTTGGTTTTAACGAAACCATGACCAACAACTATTTGAGACACCCGGCTTATGCCGAGTATCCAGTAGTTGGGGTAAATTGGATTCAAGCCACGCAGTATGCCGAATGGCGTACCGACAGGGTGAACGAAAGCATGTTGGAGCGCGAAGGCTATATCGCCAAAGATGCCAAGTACAAAGCCCTTAACGGTGAAATTGGAGGAACGTTTAGTACCGAGGCGTATTTGAACAATCCTGAGTCTGTATATGGAGGTCAGATTGATTCTCTTCAAGGCAAGCAGAAAAAAGATTCCATTAGCAACTTCGCCAAAAGAAGTAGTGGTGTTTTGATGCCGGAATATAGACTACCTACCGAAACGGAATGGGAGTATGCTGCACAAGCGCTTATCGGTTCAAGAGAATATAACAACTACCGAGGTAGAAAAAAATATCCTTGGGAAGGTGATTACACCCGTAATGGACAACGCGTCGGTCGTGGTGACCAATTGGCGAACTTCAAGCAAGCCAAAGGGGATTACGGCGGAATCGCAGGATGGTCCGACGATGGTGCGGATATCACAGGAGAAGTGAAGTCTTACAAGCCAAACGATTTTGGATTGTATGATATGGCTGGAAACGTATCTGAATGGGTAGCGGATGTATACCGTCCTATCGTGGATGACGAAATCAGTGACTTCAACTACTACCGTGGTAACATTTTCTTGAAAAAAGCTATTGGCGAAGATGGAAAAGTAACTATCCTTAGAGATTCTATCGTCTATGATACTTTACCAAATGGAAAGATTGTAGCCTTGAACTTGCCAGGAGAAATCAAAGAAGTTCCTGTTGATGAAGAAGAAACCTATTTGAGAACCAATTTCTCATCTAGTGATAACAGAGGCTACCGCGATGGTGACCCAGGTTCTTCACGTTTCTTCCAACGCTTTAGCGATGAGGATGATAACCGTAAAATGTATGATTCTCCAAAACACAAAGTAGAGCGTGATTCTACGGGTAAATTGTTGAGACAATACGATACCTCTAACTACAGAACTTCCTTGATCAACGACGAAGTACGTGTATATAAAGGTGGTTCTTGGAGAGACAGAGCCTTCTGGTTAGACCCTGCACAAAGACGCTATTTACCAGAATATATGGCTACGGATGACATTGGTTTCCGTTGTGCCATGTCGAGAGTAGGTTCGAAATCAAAATCGAAAAACAAAACGGTACGACACAAAAAGTCGCGTAAGTAAACCGTAAACGATAAAAATGAAAAAGCCTTGGCCGTTGGTCAAGGCTTTTTTTATATTCGATTTATGGATATTGCACAACTTCACTCCTACTTTTTGGAAAACCCCAAGGTCTCCACAGACTCCCGAAAAATTGAATCTGGAAGTATCTTTTTCGCCTTGAAAGGCCCGAATTTCAATGGGAATGCTTATGCGGAGCAGGCTCTGGAAAAAGGTGCCAATTATGCGGTTGTGGATGAAGTGGAATTCCAAACGAGTGAGCGGACGCTTCTGGTGGGCAATGTTTTGGAAACTTTGCAACAATTGGCCACCTTCCATCGTCGCTACCTGAAACTCCCAATTGTTGCGCTAACGGGTTCCAATGGAAAAACCACTACTAAGGAGTTGATTCATGCCGTTCTCAAAAAAAAATATAATACGGTTGCAACCAAGGGCAACCTCAACAACCACATTGGTGTACCCTTAACCCTACTTTCCATGAACAAAGACACTGAGATGGGTGTTGTTGAAATGGGGGCCAACCATCAAAAAGAAATTGCGTTTTTGTGTTCCATTGCAGAGCCAGATTTTGGATACATCACCAATTTTGGCAAAGCGCATTTGGAAGGCTTCGGAGGCGTGGAGGGCGTCATCAAAGGAAAAAGCGAACTGTATGACTATTTACTGGCTCATGACAAACATGTTTTCTTTAATGCGGATGATGCTATCCAAAAAGACAAACTAGCTGCGTACATCAAGAAATTTGGTTTCAGTCAAAACCATAGCCAGTTTTACCGCATCAAACTAATTCAAAAACAACCAACACTACATATTGCGCTGGAAGATATCCAAATTCATTCCCAATTAATGGGGGAATACAACTTCCCGAACTGTTGCGCCGCCATTATTATGGGGAAATACTTCAACGTACCCTTATCGGACATCAAAGCGGGAATTGAAGCCTATCTTCCGGACAATAATCGTTCGCAATTGTTGAAAAAAGGAGCCCATACTTTAGTTATGGATGCCTACAATGCCAATCCCAGCAGTATGAAAGCGGCTTTGGAGAATTTTAAGGCTATGAATTTTGAGAAAACCATGCTGATTTTGGGGGATATGTTCGAATTGGGAGAGGACACCGCCAAAGAGCATCAGGTCATTGCAGACCTAGCGCACAGTTTGGGGTTTGATTCGGTCCATTTGGTCGGAGAACATTTCTCAGGGGCAAATACCAGCCATCCCCAATACAATTCATTTGAGGCTTTTCAAGAAGCGTTTTTACCGCCAGTTTCCGAAACGTCATGGGGCATTTTAATTAAAGGGAGTCGTGGTATGGCTTTGGAAAGAATCCTAACTAGCTTCGAATCAGAATCATAAATCTTTCCTAAAAAGCGGCTTTTCAACAATTCTTTTGAAATGCAGTTCATGGACTTGCGTACTAAGTACCATGGAAGCAACGAATTTGAATACCCCGATTGTGATTTTTGATGGTGAATGCAACCTCTGTAATGGGGTTGTGGACAAATTGACTCGCACGATTCCAAATGAACGGGTAAGTTGGGTACCGTTTCAGTCTTCTTTAGGGCAACACCTTTTACGGGAAAATGGCTTGTCCACCATTGAGATGGATTCCGTTATCCTGTTTGAAAGGGATGCAATTTCCAAGGACTCCGATGCCTTTTTCAAACTCATTGCACAAGTTCCACGATTCAAATGGACCGCTTTGGCCTGCTTATCCATTCCCAAAGGGATTCGAGATGGAATTTATAAGGTTTTTGCAAGAAATCGTGTGGCTTGGTTTGGAAAGTCCCAGAGCTGTTCGCTAGGGTGGTAAAGTGGGATATACTGGATTCGAACCAGTGACCTCTGCCCTGTCAAGACAGCGCTCTAAACCAACTGAGCTAATATCCCATTGACAAAAGTGCCGCAATATCGGAAAAAGTTACCAATCTCCGTATTCCGCTGAATTTTTTTGCGTTTCGTGAAGCGTGATGTGCAACAAATGCGTCGTTTTCAAATGCGGTTTTAGAATATCATAAATCACTTTTACGAAATATTCGGTAGTAGGAAATAGGTTTTCGAACTCCGGGCAATCTTCGTTTAGGTTTTTATGGTCGAAACGCTCTTCAATTTCATTTTTGATGAGGCGTCCCAATTTCCCTAAATCCATCACAAAACCAGTATCCACATCTACCTCGCCGCGGATACGCACCTCCAATTCAAAATTATGCCCGTGATAATTCGGGCTATTGCACTTTCCAAAAACCTCAATGTTTTTTTCATCACTCCAATTGGGATTGTGCAAGCGATGTGCCGCATTGAAATGTGCTTTTCTACAAATGGTTGCAATCATGCTGCAAAAATAAGAAACCGACCTTTCTTGTCCATCCGAAAAGGAAAAAACAGCATATTTTTAAGCAGTGCGGTGCCAGTAGGCCCAAAGCATTAAAATGGGATGAACCACTAGTAACCGAAGCCAGGCACCCCAAGGTGGAATGCACAATCCGTCGGGTACGCAAGAACCGATTTGAATGAAATAAATGTGTGAGGGAATAAATGCAATCAACAAAACCAAGATAAGATAGACGGCCCACCTTCGGGTTTTCCAAAATAGTAATCCTATCGCTGCTACTATTTCCAAAATTCCGGATAGGCTATTGATAAATTCCGGAAACGGGAGATAATCAGGAATCAACGGCCCATAAAATTCGGGATTGATAAAATGGTTGGCCCCCGCATAGGCGTAAAAGGCCGCCATGAGGTAAAGGCTAAACTTTTTCATCAGTCAAGGCCCATTTTTTCTCTTGATGGACCTTTCTTAAAATCAGAAAGAACGGAATCCACCATATAAAATCATTTGTTATCAGGGTATAGATAAACTCGAAAGGAACTAGCTCTTGCATATAGTTAAAGAAAAAGCCTAGTGGACCAAAAATCTTACCTAGAAATCCCACTGCTACGATGGGCCAGTGCCGCAAGGGGTCAAAAGAAGCCCACCAATAGCCTAAACCATATACGCCCACAATCATACCCATCCCCTGCCAGACCATAGGGTGGTTTAGACGCTCCATGCCCACCAAATCAAAAAAATGATTCGGAAAAAGTACTACCCATGCCCCCCATAAAATATTGTAAATCGCCGCAAGTTGTAGTGTCAGTTTCATTCCCTTCCCATTTTTTCCCATTGATAATCTGACCCCAAACGAAAACTTCCCAAGAACTCAAAATTGCATTCTGAAGGGGAAAGAATGGATAGGAAAGATTCATTCTTTTTGTTTTTGTACAAATGATAGACTTCGCCAACATTGGGTTGAAAACTAAACTTAGCGCCATACACCAAGTTGTTGTACTCATACCGCTCCATCATATCCTGATTCTGCTGGCGAATCTCATCGAACTCAGCGGTAAAGGCATGGTTGACCTTGCGAACATTTTGATTCTTCCAAGGCGAAAGATTCGTAGGAACTATTTTGGGTGAGCCTACATTTGTCGCGTAGGGTTTTAAAGCAGCATTGTACGATTGCTCCTTTTCATCAAAAACCACATTATCGGGCTTTTTAGAAGTCTCTTTAGTGCCTTTTGTATCCTTCATTTCTATTTTAATTCAATCAAAATTATTTCGGTCTTCAAGCGTATGTTT
Organism: Bacteroidota bacterium; assembly: GCA_038530835.1. Classification (GTDB taxonomy): domain Bacteria; phylum Bacteroidota; class Bacteroidia; order Flavobacteriales; family Flavobacteriaceae; genus Flagellimonas. Next base: position 10,748 of record JBCBCH010000015.1, read on the forward strand.
TGCTAAAATTCTGAGGTTTTCTTGCTGTACATGCGCATCTTTTCGCATTGACCACAATATATCGCTGGCCTTTTTTCGTGTGGTTTTAAAGTCGATTATGGGCTTAGGATAGTCCTTTCCCAATTCAAATCCTATGAGCTGTTGGTCCATCAAAGACATTTTCCGAGGCTCATGAACAAAAGCATCTGGCACGTGCTTTAATTCAGGAACCCATTTTCGGACGAAAATACCGTCAGGGTCGTGGTCCAAACCATTCTTGGTAGGGTTGTAAATTCGAATTTGATTGATTCCCGTTACTCCAGCTTGCATTTGAATTTGGGGATAGTGAATTCCGGGTTCAAAATCCAAAAAACAACGGGCCAAAAACTTGGCTATAGATTGCCAAGGCAACCACAACTGATGTGTTGCAAAGGAGACTAACATAGCACGCATGCGAAAGTTGACATATCCGGTTTCACGCAAACAACGAACAACCGCATCCACCAAAGGAAAACCAGTTGTGCCCCGTTCAAAATGATGCAAGTACTCAAGATTCTTCTCTTTTTGCATTTTGCCATAGCCCCGATTCACGGATTCGAACTCCATTCGGTCTTCCATCTCGAACTTTTGAATAAAATGGGCTTGCCATCGCAAGCGTGAGGTGAAGGCATCCAAATCTCTTTTTTTAGGGCTTTTCGGGCGCAGTTGCTTGGCCATTTGCCAAACCTGTCGCGTCGATAAGTTTCCCCATGCCAAATAAGGCGACAATCGACTGCAGGAAGCCCGAGATGCTCCTGGCTTGGAAATATGCCGATTGTACTCTAGGTAACGGTTTTTTAAGAACGTTTGTAGGTATTTCTGTGCTTCGGTAGTTCCTCCTTTTTGGAATCCTTTTTTTCGCAAAACCTGTAACGACTCTTCCTTTATTGTTGGGAGTTTGCTTTGAAAAGGTCTAGGGTTCAAGGTTTGACCCTCTTTGGGTTGAAACAAAAATTGAGGGTTGAGCATGTATTCCGTCCAGGTATCCCGCCAACCGTTTCGGTTTTTGGAACCTCGAGAAACCCCGTTGTTTTGAAATTCATCCCATGAAATGCCCTGCGTCTCGCAAAATTCAGCGAAAGCCTTGTCCCGCAAATAGGTCTTTTGAATGCCCGTTTCCATTGCGGAGAAAACCCTTTTTACGCGAAAAGCATGATTCAACTTTTGAAAAAAAGAAACCACCTCATCTTTAACCACCCACACCGCAGCATTGAAAGGTTTGAGGCGTTCATTCATATCAGATAGAGATTGTTTGACAAAGTTCCAGTGGCGCTCTGAATAGTGGTCATCTGCCATGAGCGAAGGTTCAAATATGTAGAGCAGAAGATAAGGGTATCCCGTCGCCACTGCTTGGGCAACCGGTTCATTATCTTCCAAACGAAGATTTCGCTTTAACCAAACGACCTGTATTTCTCCTTCCAGCACTTGAACTACTGTTATTAATGGGTACATATCTAAAAAAGATACTCCTAAAACCCGCAATCCAGCGGTAAAACTAGTAATTTTGTTTATCTATATCTGCCAAAGAATAAACAAAGTTGGAAAAAGAAACATATAAAATTGCCATTATCGGCGCAGGGGTTAGCGGGTTGACCGCAGCTCGGGTATTGGAAAATCACGGGTATGTCCCCGAAATCTTTGAAGCTTCTGACGCCGTTGGCGGCCGCGTTCGCACGGACGTGATTGAAGAATATCAATTAGACCGAGGATTTCAGGTACTTCTCACAGCCTATCCTATGGTGGCAAAATACTTGGATTTAAAAGCTTTGGAGGTACAACCACTACGCTCTGGGGCCTTGATTGCCTTTAATGGAAAAAAATACTCCTTTGGAGACCCGACGCGAGATTTTGGTTTCTTATGGCCCACCTTCACCTTCCCCTTGGCTTCTTTTCGAGATAAACTTTTGGTTTGGAAACTGAATCGAAGACTTAGAAAAGAGTCTCTTGAGTATATTTTTGAGCAACCAGAACAAACCACATTGGAGTTTTTAAAGGACTACGGCTTTTCGGAAGTCATTATCAATGCCTTTTTTAAACCATTTTTTTCAGGAATTTTTCTTGAGGACCATCTTAAAACCTCAAGTCGCATGTTCTGTTTTGTGTACAAAATGTTTGGAGAGGGGCTGGCGGTTGTTCCCAAAAAAGGGATTCAAGCCATACCCAACCAGCTCGAGCAAAAGTTGCAAAAGACCAAAATCCATTTTAACACCAAGGTAAAAACCCTAAAAGAAGGCGAAATTCATCTTGAAAATGGAACGGTGCATAAAAATCATTTGGCTATTGTAGCTACGGAACCTTCTGAATTGATTCCTGCCTTAAAAAAGCAAGCCATCGACTGGAAAAGTTGTGATACCCTCTACTTTGAAGTTGAAAAAAGGAACATTGACTCACCCATAATAGGGCTTTCCGCAAACAATTCCCTTGTCAACAATATTTTTTATGCTACGAGTATTTCCACGGAAAACAAGGGGAATCATGAACTCCTCAGTGTCACAGTTGTTCAGGACCATAGTCTTAGCGAAACGAATTTGATACAAGCGGTTGAAAAAGAGCTGCAAACTCATTTTGGCATACAACCTTTGCGTTTCTTGAAAAGATATACCCTTCCCAAGGCATTACCTGATTTACAAAACCTACAATATAATTTGGCGGAAACCGAAACGCGGTTGAACAGTAGAATTTTTCTATGTGGTGATGTGCTGCTCAATGCTTCTCTAAATGCCGCGATGATTTCTGGAGAACAAGCTGCGATGGGAATTATCCATACCCTGGAAGACAGTCAGGATTTGGCGTTTTTTACTTCTGAGTATCTTTAAGAAACCCTTAATTTAGGACTCTTTTGCCAAGGGTCAATCGGTTTTTCCAATTAATAAAATTGTCCACCTCCAAAAAATTCTTGACCTTAAAGGGTATAATTTCTTTTGATGGACTTTGATGTTACAGCCGATGTATTACCCTTGGTAAAAGGTTTGGTGACAGGTCTTACGCCTTATGCCAAAGCACAAGACGTGGATTTGAAGTTCTTCTCTTGTATAAAGAAGCTTTTCGTTTCATACAACCCACAAAAAATTCTTTCTGAAATTACAGTCCTACTGAGCAGGGTAATCACTTTTACGCCACAAAACCATCAGGTAATGGTCAAAATCGGGTACGAATCGAATCAAACCAGCTGCTTTACGATAAGTATTGAAAATACCGGGGTGGACCTTTCCAAATTGGGTGAGCTTATTTCGGCCATTAGCTACGGACTTCGAATAGAAAGAAAATCAAAAGGAACCTGTTATCATATTGACATTCCGTACGGAAAATCTATACTAAAATCAACACATCAATCTTCACATGACTTTTTGCCGATACAATACCCTATGTATTACGCTACTATCCACAAACGTTTGACCCATCATTTTGACAATGTTGAGAATATCGAAACGATGGTTTCTGCCAAAAGTCAAAAAGAGGGGGTTTTTCTAAAGAAAGTAAATGCAGTCATCCATTCCAACCTGCACGATTCTGACTTTTCGATTGACCATTTGGCCCGGGCGATGGCCCTTAGTCGAACACAACTTTTTCGGAAGGTCAAAAAGCTAACACAAATGTCTCCAACGCATTATGTGCGTTTTACCCGTCTGCAGGAAGCTAAAAAATTACTACAAACCGCCCACGACGAACGTACGGTTTCTGAAATATGTTACTCCGTTGGTTTTTTGAACTTGAGTCATTTCACCCGCTCCTTTAAGGCACAATTCGGGATGAATCCATCGAGTTTACGCAAACAATGAAACCCCAGGTCAAAAGTTTGCAACATTCAGTCAAATAAGTATCAAGCTCCAAATATACCTTTGAAGCAACTGATAATCATAACATTATGGACAATCTCAAAAAAAACAGGGAATTCATTATCCGTTACTTCAATGCCATATCAGGCAAAAC
>JBCBCH010000016.1:0-13496 GCA_038530835.1 Bacteroidota bacterium
AGTTCCATACTAGCTTCGGAGAAACACTTTAGAACCGCAGACTTGTCCTCTAAAGTGTTTCTCCGAAGCTAGTATGGAACTAAAGAAATGTTGGCGATACGACAGCCATTTCACATCTTCTTCAGTCTCCTCATCCGAATCACTGCTCTCTGACAACTTGCTTATTTTCCCACCATCATGGTTGTAAGTTAATCGCGTGTAACGGTTTTCGTAGTTCACACTTTTGTTGTGTCGAATCCCGTTTAAATCCCAAGCAAGGGCGATAGGGCGACCTCCATCGATAACACCATTCAAACCTTGTGATTTAATTGAAAAGTCCACCAAATATTCCGAAGGTTTCATTTCATAGCGAAACTCCAAAAACTGATTCTCGGATACTTTGGCTTTCATGGAAAGTACCTGATTCTCCCCGCTTTTGGTCAAAGTGGGTTCAAAAAACAAATCAGCTGTTTCCAAACTTCGATTATCTGAGGTCGTAAACTGCAATCCAAAATTGGCATTCCCATCTTTAACTAAATACACTGGAATGGAATCGTAGGTGACAAAAGTTTTCATTTTTGCCTCAACGATTTGTCCTCCTCTATTCGAAACTTTCAGGTACAGCACTTCATTCTCCAGCACAGTTTCACCATCTGAGATACTAGTGTTTCCAAAGGCACCTGCGGCATTTTTGTATTCTACCGCTGCGATAGAGTCGTTGGCATTCAAAGTTTGGGTAGGTCGTATGGGGGCGGCAACTTGTTCTTGTGGCTTTTGTTCCTCTTGTGACGCGGCCGCTTCTATTTTCTCTTCCTCAGCTTTTTGGGCTTCTAGTTCTTCCGGGGTCGGTTGATTTTGGTAGAACATAAAGATGAGAATCCCAAAAATCAATACAAATCCTATGATAGAATTTATATCCAGCTTTTTTTCTTCCATGTATGTGGTTTAGTCGTAACTTCTTGGTTCTTCGAAGCGCAAATATATGTCCAAAACCCAGTTTTATGCCAAACTGGCATTGGTTTGTTCTTGATGATGTTGTAGTACGGCCCCAACAAACCCAATAAACAATGGGTGAGGATTCGCTACGGTACTTTTATATTCAGGATGGTACTGCACTCCAATAAACCAAGGGTGACTGGGGATTTCGATAACCTCAACCAAGCCTGTTTTCGGATTTACTCCGGAAGAAACCAACCCCGCTTTTTCCAAGGCTTCGCGATAGGTTCCGTTAAATTCAAACCGATGGCGATGGCGTTCAGAAATCATATCTTTTTGATACACACTTTGCACTAAGGTATTTGGAGTCAATTCACAATCCCAAGCCCCTAAGCGCATGGTTCCACCCATGTCAGTAACTTGTTTTTGCTCTTCCATGAGATTGATGACCGGATGTGGAGTATTGGCGTCCATTTCGGTAGAATTGGCACCCTCCAAGCCCAAAACGGTTCTAGCAAATTCGATAACGGCCATTTGCATGCCCAAGCAAATTCCCAAAAACGGAATATTTTTTTCGCGTGCAAGACGTACCGCATGGATTTTTCCTTCAATACCGCGCTCCCCGAATCCGGGTGCCACCAAAATACCATCGAGACCTTTGAGTTTTTCCTCCACGTTTTCTTCTGAGAGATGTTCTGAGTGGATGGAACGAACTTTCACCTTTACCTCATTGGCCGCACCAGCATGTATGAAAGATTCCAAAATAGATTTGTATGAATCCTGAAGTTCAACATACTTTCCTATCAAACCTACGGTCACAGTATGCTTTGGATTTTTGTGCTTTTTCAAAAACTGCTTCCACAGCTCCAAGTTTGGCTCAATATGGTCGGAAAGATTAAGGCGCTGTAGTGCAACGCGGTCCAAACCCTCCTCTTGCATCAGGATGGGCACATCGTAAATGGTAGAAGCATCTATGGATTGTATCACCGCTTCCTTCTTTACATTACAGAACAATGCCAACTTGTTCTTAATGTCATCAGAAATATGATGTTCGGTACGACACACTAGGATATCTGCTTTTATACCGCTCTCCATCAAAGTTTTGACCGAGTGTTGGGTGGGTTTGGTTTTCAATTCCCCAGCTGCGGACAAAAAGGGCACTAAAGTCAAGTGCACCACAATACCATTGTGCTCACCAAGTTCCCATAGTAGCTGACGCACGGCTTCGATATACGGTAGGGACTCAATATCACCGACGGTACCCCCTATTTCCGTAATTACAATGTCGTAATCGCCGCTTTTTCCAAGAATTTGGATACGTTCTTTGATTTCATTGGTAATATGCGGAACTACCTGGACGGTTTTTCCTAAAAACTCACCACGGCGTTCTTTTTCAATGACACTTTGATAAATTCTTCCAGTGGTGACATTATTGGCTTGGGAAGTCTGTACGTTTAGAAATCGTTCATAGTGTCCCAAATCCAAATCCGTTTCCGCACCATCATCCGTCACGTAGCATTCCCCATGTTCATACGGATTCAAAGTTCCTGGGTCAACATTAATATAGGGGTCAAGTTTTTGAATGGTCGTACGGTAACCTCTGGCCTGAAGTAGTTTAGCCAAAGAAGCGGCTATAATTCCTTTACCTAATGAAGAGGTAACTCCGCCCGTAACGAAAATGTATTTGGTCTGCGACATTTGGGTTTTCTATTACGGGATGTAAAGGTACGAATTGCGACTTTACCACGATTCAATCCTTGGGAAATTCTTTCTGCAATTTTCGAACAATGGGTTCCAAGCCATTGTCCTTGATGCTCAACATGGTTTCCAGATAGCGCCCCAACTTACCTTCGGGAAAACCCTTTTGGGAAAACCAAACCAAATAGGGCAAGGGCAAATCCACCAAATAACGGTCTTTGTACTTTCCGAAAGGCATTCGGTAATGGGCCATTTCGACCAAGGCTTCCTTTTGTGCATCCAAATCCATCTCTCCTTCGAATTTACTATCTTTCTCCTAACAAACCGAAACCCATGAAGCGAAGAAACTTTTTTACCACGGCAGCCCTAGGTACCGCCGGTTTGACTTCAGCGAAAGCGCTTACTTCACCATCCCTATCAAACACAAAATTTGAGTTGAAGCACAATATCAATCATAGTGTATGCCGCTGGTGTTTTAACGATATTCCATGGGAATCTTTTCTGACCACCTTAAATGATTTGGGCATTAAGGCTTTGGACCTTACTGGTCCTGAAGATTGGCCTCTGATGAAAAAATACAACATCCACTCCAGTATGTGCTGGGGTGCGGAAATCAATTTGACCGATGGTTGGAATGACCCACAGTTCCATCCCACATTAATTAAAAATTACACGGAAATGATTCCGAAAGTAGCGGATGCAGGGTACACCAATCTTATCTGCTTTAGCGGAAACCGAAGAGGAATTGATGATTATGTTGGTTTGCAAAATTGTGTGGACGGATTGTCACAAGTGTTACCCATAGCTGAAAAACATGGGGTTGTGTTGCAAATGGAATTGTTCAATCAAATCAATCACCCGGATTACATGTGCGATTCCACTTTATGGGCCGTAGAGCTTTGTCGTCGATTGGATACGGATAACTTTAAACTGCTCTACGACATTTACCATATGCAAATACAGGAGGGAGACATTATTCGGACTATTCAAGAGTACCATCCCTATTTTGGACATTATCATACCGCTGGAGTTCCAGGCAGGCACGAAATCGACGAATCGCAAGAGTTGTATTATCCTGCAATCATGAAAGCCATCTTGGATACTGGATTTAAAGGGTATGTCGCTCAGGAATTTATCGTGACCTGGGAAAATAAGATTGATGCCCTCAAAGATGCTTTCAAGCGTTGTGACGTTTAAAAAAATCAGTCGTCTTTAGCCCAAAACAGTTTTTGAATGAATTTTGCTTACACCATTTTGTACGTTAATGATGTTTCAGCTACAATTGATTTTTATCAAAATGCTTTTGGGTTCCAACAAAAATTTGTCACACCAGAAGCAGATTACGGAGAACTCCTCACTGGAAGTACCACCTTGGCCTTCGCTAGCACCACTCTAGCCGAATCCAATCTTAACAAGGGATACCTGCCCGCTAGCAAAACGGAAAAACCGTTTGGCATTGAATTGGCCTTCACTACAGAAAACATTGCAGCAGATTTTGAAAAAGCAATCGCTGCCGGAGTTACTGAATATGCTCCTTTAACGGAAAAACCATGGGGACAAACCGTAGGATATCTCTTGGATATCAATGGATTTTTGATAGAAGTATGCACGCCAATGGGCGCCTAAATCCATTTTGACATGAGAATTCTTTTCTGTACGCTTGGGCTACTCTTCGCCCAATGCATCCAAAGTCAGGATGTTCAAGACATCGAAATGCGCAAACAAAACATTTCACGGGTTTTTAAAAACGTGGATAGCCTTTTGTCAAAAGATGGTGGTGCTTTCTGGGGCGAATCGTTGAAAGGTGCTTTGCTTTTTGTAGACCCCATGACCCGAGTGGTTTACGCCAATGAAAACACCCCGAACCAATCCCTTCGAGAAGAAGGAAATTTGTTTATCGGAAAGTTTCCAAAGGACAAAAACTTAGCCAATACCGCTTTGGAATGGGAGGATAAAACCTGGTCCATGGTGATGCTTCCCTTACCCAAGGAAGCGATACAACAACAGGCCTTGACGATACATGAACTATTTCATCAGATACAACCCAAAATTGGCTTCGGCAATCTGAAAGAAACCAACAATGGGCATATGGACACCTATGATGGTCGATTCTGGGTCAAATTGGAGTTGGAAGCGTTGGAAGCCGCCCTAAAAGCTGACAGTCCCGCGCAAACCAAAGCACATATAAACCATGCTTTGTTGTTCAGAAACAAAAGACACAAAGATTCACTGATTCAAAATGCCGAAAACGAACTAGAACTAAATGAAGGACTTGCAGAGTATACCGCTATTATGTTGAGCGGAGCAACTCCCATTGAAATGGAGGAAATGCTTATTGACAAAAAACAACGCTTTTTTAAGGCACCTTCTTTTGTGCGCTCCTTTCCCTACCTAACGATTCCCTTTTACGGTTATCTTTTATCACAAAGTGACCCCAAATGGCAATTGGATATTACGGCAGAAACAAATTTGACGGCGTATTTCATGAAACGGTTTGACATTTCCACCAAGGCTTTGGAAAAAACTTGGGATGTTTCCTATACCACGTACAACAGCAAAAGCATTCACTTGATGGAACAGCAGCGTGCTGAAATCAAAAAGAAAAGACTAGCTGATTTAAAAAAGCGTTTTGTGGAAAATCCGACCCTTACCCTTCCCTTTCAGCAAATGAATATTTCATTCAATCCAAACACATTGGTTCCCTTAGAAGGATATGGCACGGTATACGAAACACTCAGCATTACCGATGTTTGGGGAAAAGTTGATGCCAAACATGGTGCTATGGTCAAGACCAATTGGAGTGGGGTGGTTTTAAGCGAACCGAATGCTATTACAGATGAGACGGTTATGGGAGAAGGTTGGAGCTTGCAATTGAATCCCGGTTACAAAATCATAAAATCGGAAAGCGGATACACCCTTAAAAAAGAAGAATAATCCATAGCTTTAGCGGACCAAATTACAAACCTCTTTTGTGCACATAACCAGAGCCCAAACTTCTGATGCCAAAGCGATAACCGAACTCACTCTTCGGTCAAAAAACTATTGGAACTACGGTGAGGCCCAAATTGAAGCGTGGTATGATGAACTGGAAGTATCAGAAGCCTTTATCCGGTCAAATGCGGTGCACAAATTGCTCTGGAACGACCAAATTGCAGGGTTTTATGCGTACACTTTAGAAAGTAACAAGGCGGTTTTGGAGTTTCTGTTCATAGAACCTGACTTTATCGGGAAGGGCATCGGCAAAGCGCTTATGAAACATTTTTTACAAGAAATGCACCTTCTAAAGGTGGGCTCTATTACCTTGGATGCCGACCCCAATGCAGAAGGGTTTTACCAAAAATTTGGTTTTGTAACAATAGACCAACGTCCCAGTACCATTGCTGGAAGATATTTACCCATTATGCAGCTGCAATTGACAACCAAAATCGAAAATATCCAAACCCTATGAGTACGTTTCCCGAAGCTAGAATTGAGACCTTAGCCCAAAAAAAACTAGTAGGGCAGTCTATTTCCATGAGTTTGGTCAACAACCAAACCGGGACCTTGTGGGCTAAATCCATTCCATTACTGAAGAAAGTTACCAATGCGGTTAGTTCGAATAAATACTCCATGCAGGTTTATCCGGAAGACTACTACAAACCCTTTAATCCAAGCAACACTTTTACCAAATGGGCATGTGTTGAGGTATCGGATTTTGATAAAGTACCTGAGGGGCTTCACACCTTTCTTCTGGAAGGAGGCCTTTACGCCGTTTTTGAATATGTCGGACGTAGCACGGATACTTCCATTTACCAATATATCTTCTCCGAGTGGTTGCCGAAGTCAGTGTATGTTTTGGACAATAGACCCCACTTTGAAGTGCTGGGGGCCAAATACAAAAACGATGACCCATCCTCCGAAGAAGAAATTTGGATTCCCATTTTTAAGAAAACTTTGCCATAAAACGCATAGGGTTTCCTTTTGGAATTCCGATTTTAGCGCTACTTCCCGATATCATTATTACACAAACCAAAATCTGTGCGCATGACTATCAATAGAAGTATGACCAACATTTGCTCAAACAATCTTGAAAAGAGCAAAGCCTTTTATTCCACCCTTTTTGATTTTGACATCGCTTTTGATAGCGATTGGTTTGTTCAATTGGTATCCAAAGAAAATCAGTTTGAATTGGGCTTGGTTGACCGCAAGCATGAAATTGTTCCAGAAGCGTTCCAACAAATGCCCGCCGGCTTCTACATCACCTTTGTGGTGGAAGATGTATCCGCAATTTTTGAAAAGGCCAAAGAAGTAAACTTTTCCATCATTCAAGAACCACACGATACTTTTTACGGACAACGGAGGCTGCTTTTAAAGGACCCCGATGGAACTTTGGTGGACGTTTCTGCGCCCATCAAAGATTTTCAGTTCTAAAAGGTTTGTAACACAATACTTACAATTTTGTCCAAAGTTGAAAATCCATGAATCGAACCGGCGCATTGGTAAATCCTTGTAGTTCGTAAGCTCTTATTACCACTATTCTTGTTTCATGAAATGACAGGGAGGCAAGTTCCTTCTTGAAATCAAAAACGAACATGAAACGTTTACCGTATTTGTGCTGTTTTCTTGCTTTTTCAACACTTTTCGGACAAGAGGTGAACTTTACCGCAACAGCAATTTCAGGTCGGTCAATTCAGTTTTACGATGCTTCTAGCGGGGATACTGCGATTACATCTTGGAACTGGGATTTTGGTGACGGGTCAACCGCAACCGACCAAAACCCGGTACATGAATTCCCATCCGATGGAACCTTTACGGTATGTTTAACTATCAATCAAGGGTTAAAGACCTGTAAAGAAAACGTATTCCACGTCACAGAAAAGCGTCTTAGAATTCGTTTTGATGATACTATCTGGCCAAACGGCGACATCACCAAACTATCGTCCCCTTTTGGGCCCAGAATCAAAGATTCTGAGTCGCGCTATGATTTTCATCGCGGTATTGATATCCCTGGAAACATCGGAGACCCCATTGTCAACATTGCTGATGGCGTAGTGCGACAAGCGGCTGTAGAAGGCGACCCTGAAAACAATTTCAGTTCAACTGTGGTTGTGATTGAACACCAGATGGATACCCCTATTCTGTTTCAGGAGGTTCTCATTTCAAAATACTATTCCATTTCATCGCATCTTAACAGCATCGCCGCTGGAATCGCGCCCGGAGTACAAGTAAAACAAGGTCAGTTTATCGGAACGATTGGTGAAAGTGGAGAAACCAACTTCCCGCATAACCATTTTGAAATTCGACTTGGCGTGATTTGCTCTCGAGAATCACAACGCAATGGAGGCTGTTCGCAGTCAACGCCTTTTGCAGAACCTACGGACCCACATGTAAATCCATTGCTATTTTTAGACTATAGGGCTTTCAACAAAGACGCTTTGACCTATGCGGTTGTAGAAGAAAATCCCTTGACTATAAAAGTGGTTTCGGATAGACCCGAATTGGATTTCAATGAACTTTGGGTCAGTAAGGATTCCGAAATCACCAAAATCAATTTCGATGAAAGAAGTGGTATTGATATGGATGATATCGACAATCCAGAATTCAATGGAGTGCGTATTTCTCCCAGTCGTTATACCAGTTCCGGAGGGGAAAACTATGAGATAACGTTCACTTTATTGGATTTGGATGCCTTCGACCAAATTCAGGTCAGGGATATTTGGGGGCAAACCACAACTGTTGACACTGAACCCGAGCCTGAACCTGAAATACCTGAAGAAAAAAGTCCTATCCTTCCTTATCCCAATCCCACTCAAGATGTATTGAATTTCAATGATGCTGAGCTTAGTGGAACGTATTGGGTTTTTGACACATCGGGCCAACTGGTTCTAAATGGAAATTTGGCTTCTGAAATCAATCTGGAACAACTCGCTTCTGGGCTATATTACCTAAGGCTCAAAACGGAACCAGAAGGCAAATTGAGATTTTACAAAATCTTGAAGCAATAACTCTTAGAAAGAAGATAGCTTCTCTCCCAACACATTGAGGTCCAATCCTCCATAGTTTCCAGAACTCATCATTAAGAGCACTGAAGTGTCAAAAGCCAAGCCAAAAAGAGCTTCGTGCAAACTTTCTGGAGTAGTAAACACCTTCATATTCCGATGAAAAATCGCTTTTTCAATATCTTCAGGTGCTACCGCGGGAAGACCCTTTATTTGTAAAGCTTCTGGAGAATAGAAAACCAGCGCTTCATCCACGGCATCCAAGCTCCCTTTGTATTCCTTCAAAAACTCGGCATTCAAACTACTGTAGGTATGCAATTCGAGACACCCTATCAGCTTTTTATTGGGATACTGTTGCTTTACAGCTTTGCTGGTCGCGGTTACTTTACTTGGGGAATGGGCAAAATCCTTGAAAAGTAATGTACTCTTTCCTTCGGCTATTTTTTCCAGACGCTTGGAGGCACCTGAGAAAGAGGTAATCGCTTCAAAGAAATCAGCTTCGTCCACACCCAGCTGCTGGCATATCCATTTGGCTCCAGCTATATTGTTCAGGTTGTGTTTTCCAAAAACCTCAATCGGAACTTCCCCCTCAGGGGTGTCTAGATAGGTCACCCCATCCATAATGGTATGTTCTGGAGTAGCATAGGCAAACTTGCGGATGGTATGCTCCGATTGCTCGACGAGATTTTTAACCGCCTCATCTTCCTCGTTGTAGGTTATGCTTCCGCCCTTTACGATGCTGTCAATAAATATTTTAAACTGCTCCTCATAGATTTCATAGGTAGGAAAGACATTAATGTGGTCCCAAGCAATTCCGCTTAACAGCGCTATATTGGGTTGATACAAATGGAATTTAGGCCTACGGTCCAAAGCGGAAGAGAGGTACTCGTCCCCTTCCAAAACAATAAAATCATTTTCTTCAGTAAGGTGTACCATGCGGTCAAATCCATCCAATTGCGCCCCAACCATGTAATCCACTGGAATGTTGTTGTACTGCAATACATGCAGAATCATAGAGGTAATGGTGGTTTTTCCGTGACTTCCTCCGATAACTACCCGCGTTTTGAGCTTGGATTGTTCGTACAGAAATTTAGGATAGGAGTAGATTTTCAGTCCTAACTCTTGCGCCTTTGCCAGTTCGGGATTATCGGCTTTCGCATGCATTCCTAAAATAATGGCATCCAAACCTTCATGAATGCGTTCTGGAAACCAGCCAAAAGTTTCAGGAAGTAATCCTTGGGCGGCCAATCTGCTTTTTGAGGGTTCGAAGATAACATCGTCACTTCCCGTGACTTCATACCCCTTATGAGCCAAAGCAAGTGCCAGATTGTGCATGGCGCTTCCGCCAATAGCGATAAAATGAACTTTCATGAACACAAATATTTCCCAAAAATAGAGATTGCACTTTCAACCTCCGGTCTAAAACGGTGATTAATTTTTATCTTCGAAACAAACAGTGAAACATGAACCTCTCTGAAATAAAGGCAAAAGAAATCATGCCAGGTTATCACGGAAAAATGGTGCATTCCGCATCCATGACATGGGCATTTTGGGACGTGGAAGACCAAGCTGAAGTTCCGGAACACCATCATCCGCATGAGCAAATCATGCATGTGATTGAGGGCTCTTTTGAGTTCACGCTGGATGGGAATACTGCAACCTACGGTCCTGGCGATGTGGTCATCATCCCTTCCAATGTGCCCCACAGCGGAAAAGCGTTGACCCCTTGTAAGCTGATGGACATATTCAGTCCCGCGCGTGAAGAGTATCGCTAACCTTAGTTTTTCAACAAATGAAGATTGATTTAACCGGTAAAAACGCCTTGGTAGGCGGAAGCACGAGTGGTATTGGTTTGGCCATTGCCCATCAATTGGCTGAAAGTGGCGCGCAGCTTACCCTCCTATCGCGAACCGAGGAAAAGCTGAAAAAGGTGGTTTCCAGTTTACCATCCCCTTCCGGACAAACACATGAGTACCTTTCCGTGGATTTTTCTGATTTTGCGTCCTTTTCTGAACGGATAAAGCAATTTTTCAAGGAAAATACCATTGACATTTTGGTCAACAATACGCAGGGCCCTCCTGCCGGGGGAGCGTTAGAGCAGTCCGTGGATGCTTATCAAAACGCTTTTGATTTGCTTTTCAAATCAGTAGCGCTTACAACGGAGTTGGCCTTAAAACATATGATGCAACAAAAATGGGGTCGGATTATCACCGTCTCATCCATAAGCATCAAAGAACCCTTGAACTATTTGGCACTATCCAACTCCATTCGGTCGGCTGTTGTGGCTTGGGCCAAAAGCCTAGCTTATGATGTGGCCCCTCATGGTATTACGGTAAACAATGTTTTGACGGGGTATTTTGATACGGACCGTATTGCCCAACTAAATGCTACAAAGGCAGAGAAAATGGGTGTGGAAGCTAGTGAAGTTCGCAAAACAATGGAAGAACAAGTTCCGATGAAACGTATTGGAAATCCTTCAGAGTTTGCCTATTTGGCGACATTTTTGGCCTCTGAAAAATCGGCTTATATCACGGGAACCAACATTCCCATTGATGGAGGGTTGCTGAAATCCATGTAAACCTAGAGGCTCATTTTATCCTTGAAAATATAGGATTGACGTCTGGAAACTTCGACCTCTTCGCCATTTTTCATTTTCAATTTCAACTTGCCATTAAACCAAGGAATAATATCTTGAATGAAATTGGTATTCACGATTTGTTGGCGGCTAACTCGAAAAAACAAATCGTGCGGGAGTTTTTCCTCAATCTGATTTAAACTTTTATACAGCAACGGTCGCTTATCCTCAAAAAACACGCGAGTATAATTGCCCACAATTTCAAAATGCGAGATTTCACCGATGCGGACCAACCAACAGGCCTCGCCATCTTTGATAAAGATTTGGCTTGTAGGCTGTAATCGTTCCTGTGGTACGGAAGTGGATTTGGCCTCCATCTTGGCACGAACCTTTTCCAAGGCTGTTTCAAAACGTTTGGAGTTTACTGGCTTGAGCAGATAATCCAGAGCATTGTACTCGAAAGATTTTATAGCATACTCGTCAAAAGCCGTAGTGAAAATGGTTATGGGCACTTCATCCAACATCTCGAGCAATTGGAATCCATCTTTTTCGGGCATGTTAATGTCCAAAAGCAATAAATCTGGCTTTTCCGATTGAATCAATTCATAACCCGCATCAACGTTTTCAGCTTCGCCCACTAACTCTAGTTCAGGATGCGCTTTCAACAACTCAATCAGCTCCTTTCGGGCCAATCTAGAATCCTCAACGATGACTACCCGAATCTTCATGCCAAAGGAATTTTGATATTGGCCACAACCTCATCGGATACTTCGTTCAACTGGAAAGAAGCTTTCTCCGCATAGAGCAACTTCAATCGTTGCTTGATGTTTTTGAGACCCAATTGCGTGGTGTTTTTCGCGATTTTGAGTTTGCCTGTATTGCGTACCTCAATGGTCAAAATATCATCCTGTCGAAAGAGTTTCAAAACAATTTTACCTCCAGCTTTCAGGTTTGAAATACCATGTTTTACGGCATTCTCTATCAATAACTGGATAACCATCGGAGGAATGACCAAATTAAAGGTATCTGGGGCAATGTCTTTTACAAATTCGAGTCGGTCTTCGAACTGGATTTTGGAAAGGTCGATGTAGTTTTCAACGACTTCCAACTCTTCATGCACAGGAATGGAATCTACATTGTTCTTGGTGAGGGAGTAGCGTAAAATCTCGGATAACTTGGTCAACATTTCCCGAGATTTCTCTACATCTTCCAACATCAGACCTCGAATATTGTTCAGACTATTGAACATAAAATGCGGGTTGATTTGTCCTTTCAAAGTGTTCAATTGAGCCTGTTTGAGCGTAGTGTTCAGTTCCAACCGTTCGATTCGGTCGCGATTCAATTTCAAAAGCAATTTGATGACCAAGTAGGTCACCAACCAAGCCCCAACCAAAAACATTGAGTTAAGAATCTGCAACCATACGGCATCATAGGCCTTAAAAAGTTGGATTTCTTCCTCGGTCAATTCAGGACCAAACTGATGATAGAGGTAGCCAAAACCCCAGTTTACGAATCCGAACAAGCATGCCGTTATCAAAAACGATATGCCAATTTTAATAAAATCGGATAGCGCAAAAGATTCGAAATTAATGTTTCGTTTCAAGTACCAACGCAACAGGGAGGTAGTGAAAATCCCCATAAAAATACCAGCGAACAGTGAGTAGAGCTGCAGTTCAAAACTGATTTTCTTTCCGACGAACATGGAAATGCAATTGATGAATCCCCAGCCCAAAAATTGGAGCATCCAGAAAATCCGAGTTTGATTTTTCTCAGTAATGTTCATTCCCGCTGCGGTTTGCTTTCAAATATACTAGAGTCTGATGGGATTTATTCAATTCGTAAAATGGTAAATCAACTTCCCAACGCCAAAGCCCATTCCGAAGGATACCAACACAGCCAAAAAGGTTACGGCAGTGATTTTTAGGGCTTGCTTTTTTGAAAGCAAGTTGGTAGGCTTTTTTACTACCATTTTTCGCGCTTCTTTTTTCATTTCTGAAAAACTACAACTCCTCACAACCTTTTTTCCAAAAGCCAAGTAGAAAAGAACTCCTGCTACAATAAACGATAGGATGGGAAGTATTGGTTCTTTTTCCTTTCCAATTTGGAGCATACCGGTACATACAAACAACGCGGCTGCAATGAGATAAACTATTCTTTCACTTCTTTTCATCTTAAGGGTTTTTGGAAGTTTCTTGTAAACGTTTAGCTTTTCTTTTTCGGCAGGCTTTTCTATCATTTAAAAAAGCAATCCAACACATGGAAATGGAAGCGTAAAAAATAGGAAAGTAGGTATCGTAGTCCCATCCTTGGGTTTTCCCGTAAAGCACAAC
>JBCBCH010000016.1:13506-14205 GCA_038530835.1 Bacteroidota bacterium
ACACCCAGTAACAAAACAATCCACTGGTCAATCTTTAGTTTCATAATACAAGGTTTAAAATAAGACTCCGAACAAGGAAGTCAACAAGGCCAAAATCAGTTTTACCAACGCGATCATAGTAGTCATCTTTAGATTACGAGACGAAACTACAGCACAAACAAGCGGTAGCAAACCAAATTATGGCGAGTGGTAAAATGAATGCTGCGAACGGCAGGGCACAAAAAAAGGGCCCAAAGGCCCTTTGAATTCTTTTGATGTTGTATCAGTCTTTTAAGGGAGTAGGTATTTCTTGAGCGCCCAAATGCTTGGCATAAAAGCCCATCATGGCACGGTAAAGTGCTATTCGATTCTCTTCTTTACCAAAACCGTGACCTTCATCGTATTTCACCATGTATGGCACGTCATACCCTTTGCCGCGTAACGCACTAACAATTTGGTCGGACTCATCAATGTTCACACGAGGGTCATTGGCCCCTTGCACTACGAACAATGGTTTTTTGATTTTGTCGATTTGGTATACTGGAGACACCTCTTCCATGATTTTCTTTTCTTCAGCAACATCTTCATCATACCAGATTTCTTTGATGATTTTGAGGTAAGGTTTCCAATACGGAGGAATGGTTTGCATAAAAGTAAATAGGTTGGAAACCCCTACGTAGTCCACTCCACAGGCATATAAATCCGGGGTTTTGGTCAAGC